>JAWVDZ010000351.1:0-8940 GCA_033856955.1 Gaiellales bacterium | reverse complement strand
GCGCATGGTCGGCGTCAACCTTGCGTCCGCGGCAACGTTGACGCTGATGTCCACGTAGTAGCCATCCAGGGACATTCCGCTGATGTCGAGCGATCGCCGGCCGCCTTCGCCAGGCGGCCCGAGATGGGCAGGAAGGGTGAGCGTCTCGGGCAGTTGGTCGTTTGGAAGGGACCAGTTGCGGTAGGCGTCGACGCTGATCACCATCCCATCCGCCGGCAGGGCGTCGATGGTGTAGGCGGCGATCGGGCAGTTCTGGGGGTCACGGTACGGAATCGTCGAGGCCCAGGCGCACAACTGGTCGCCCTCCGGCCGGGCACCGGTCGGTGTGTCACCGCCGACGTGCCAGCCCGCTGTCGGCGTGAACGCGGGTGGGTCGAGCGTGCCGGGATAGAAGTCGCCTTGCTGCACGCGCAGTGTCGCCAGGATTTCGTTCAGCCCGGCCACTGCGACGGCCGGCGGCGGATCGCCTCCATAGCGGGCATACACCTCGAACAGACGGCCTGAGATTGTGAAGAAGCGGGCTGCACCGGTGACGCCTGGAACCTCCTGGGAATCTTTGGCGAACTGCGCCGAGGGGTACTCGCCCGGCCCGATCGTCAGCGGCCCGTCCAGCTCGGGGTACGCGAATCCATCCTCTCTGGCGAGCGTCTGGCTGTATTCGCTGAGTGACGCCTGCACCTGGCCGGCGACGGGATCGCCGTGTCCATCGTAGTTCTGAATCTCGATGTGCCCTGGAGACGCGTTCGCGTGCCAATCGTCCGGCACGGCGATGGTGACGCCGCGAGTGCCCACGTTGGTGGCGGTCACCTGCGACCCGCCCGAGCTGCTCGCGGCACCCTGGCCGCATCCGGCGGCGAGCGCCCCAAGCACCAGCAAGATCCGACGCATGACCTGATACGGACGGCGCAGGCGAACCCGTCCCCGCCACGGCTGCGGGTAGACCCGGCCACCATCCCGGTAAGCTGCGACATCGTATGATCGAGCCGCCCAGCCAAAGCACGCGGGAGCTGCTCGACGCCTGCGTCCACTGCGGCTTCTGCCTGCCGGCCTGCCCCACCTACACCCTGTGGGGCGAGGAGATGGACTCGCCACGGGGCCGCATCCACCTGATGAGCCTGGTCGAGGACGGCGAGCTGGCGCTGGATTCCAGCGTGGCGCGGCACCTCGACCGCTGTCTGGGCTGCCTGGCCTGCGTGCCCGCCTGCCCCAGCGGCGTGCAATACGACCGTCTGATCGAGCGGGCGCGGGTGCGGCGGCGGGCGGAGGCGCCGACGTCGCTGCGCGGCCGGCTGATCGACCGGGCAGTGTTCGCGCTGTTTCCCAGGCCACGGCTGCTGCGGGCCGTGTCGTGGCCGCTGGCGCTCGGCATCCGTCCGATGGCGCTCGCGCCGCGCGTCTCGGCATCCGACCTACGCGCCGGCCCGCCCGCCCTGACCGCGGCCCGCGGCGAGCGACTGATGTCCGTCGCGCTGCTTTCGGGCTGCGTGCAGCGCGTCTACTTCGGCCGCGTCAACGCCGCCGCCACCGAGCGGCTGGCCGACCGCGGCTGCGAGGTGTCGGTGCCCGGAGGCCAGGGCTGCTGCGGTGCGCTGCACCTGCACGCGGGACGCGAGGCGCAGGGTCGGCGGCTGGCGGAGCGCACGATCGCGGCGCTCGCCGGCCACGATCGGGTGGCGGCGACGGCGGCCGGTTGCGGCTCGGCCATGAAGGAGTACGGCGAACTGCTCGGCACCGACGCGGCCCGCGAGTTTTCGAGCCGGGTGTGCGACGTCTCGGAGCTGCTGTCCGAGCTACCGGCTGCGACACCGGCGGAGCCCGGCCGGCCGCTCAGGGTCGTCTACCAGGACGCCTGCCACCTCAACCATGCCCAGGGCGTCCGTGAGCAGCCGCGTGAGCTGCTGCGGGCCGTGCCCGGCCTCGAGCTGATCGAGATCGAGGAGGCCGATCTCTGCTGCGGCTCCGCCGGCATCTACAACCTGACCCAGCCCCGCGCCGCGGCGGAGCTCGGCGAGCGCAAGGCGCGCGCGATCCTGGAGGCGCGGCCGGACGTGATCGCCACCGGCAACCCGGGCTGCGCGCTGCAACTCGCCGCCTCGCTGCGACGGCTCGGCCGGGGCGAACTGCCGATCGTGCATCCGGTGCAGCTGTTGCCCTACTCGTAGAAGCCGAGCGCGAACGAGATGGCCGCGAAAACGCAGGCCACCGCGAGTCCGAACCACTCGCCCGGAACGCCCGACAGGCCGGGACCCGCCAGCACGGCCACCGTGGCGGTCGTGATGCCGCCGCTGATCGTCCACATCGCTGCCCGTCCCGCGCTCATGCGGCGCTGAATCTACCAGAGTAGGACGGCTCCCACGACCACCTCGATCGGTGCGAACCGTTCGGCCCGGCCCGGCGAATGACCCCCCGCAAGGGGTTCCAGTCACCAATCACGACCGGTACGAAAGGAGATCGCATATGCGCAAACGCGCACTGCTTGTGGCGATCGCGGCGGTATCACTGCTCGCGATCGGCGCATCACCGTCGTTCGCGTCCAGCCATCGGGAGGCGCCGCTGATCGCGGCCGACCCGGAGGCGGATCTGAACGACCTGTTCGCCTACCGTGACTTCGCGCACCCGTCGAAGGTGAACTTCATCCTGACGGCGGTTCCGCTGGAGGAGCCGGGCGGCGCGCCGAACTACTACAAGTTCGGCGAGAACGTCCGCTACAACCTGAACATCGACCGAAACGGCGATGCCAGGCCGGACATCACCTACAGGTTCCGGTTCACGACACACGTCCGAAACGGTGACGTGTTCGTCTACAACTTCCCCGGAAACCCGATCACGACTCTCAACGACGACGGTCTGAACGTGTACCAGACCTACGACGTCACGAGAGTCACGTACAACTCGGCCGGCGTGGTGACCTCCAGCAACCTGCTGGTCAACGACGCCCGCACCGTGCCGAACAACGTCGGCTCGGCCTCGATCCCGAACTACCAGAACCTGGTCAGTGCGGGCGTGAGGTCGTTCAACTCCGGCACCAGCAAGGTGTGGACGGGGCAGTCCGACGATCCGTTCTTCCTCGACCTGGGAGCTATCGGCGACAGCGTCTCCGTGCGCAACCCCGGCTTCGACACGCTGGGCGGATACAACGCGCAGGCGATCGCGCTGCAGGTGCCGATCTCGGCCGTCAAGACCAGTGGCCACCCCACGATCGGCGTCTGGGCTTCGACCCAGCGTCAGAACAACGTCAACGTCCTGACCGGCAACGGAACGGGCGACTGGCGGCAGATCGAGCGGCTGGGAATGCCGCTCACCAACGAGGTGCTGATCGGCCTCAAGGACAAGGACCGCTGGAACCAGGTCGCGCCGCGGAACGACTCGCAGTTCGACAACTACCTGACGGATCCGGTGCTCGCCGCGGTGTTGGGCGCTCCGGCCACCAACCGCACGGACATCCTGGCCACGTTCGACAAGGGCCTCGGCCCGGTCGATAACGTGACCGGCGGTCCCAACGCGGATGAGCTTCGGCTCAACCTGACCAAGGCCCCCACCAACCCTGCAACGGCCTCTCGCGAGGGCGCTCTCGGCGGCGACGCTGACGGCTTCCCCAACGGTCGCCGGCTCACCGACGACGTCGTCGACATCGAGCTGCAGGTCGTGGCGGGTGCGCTGATCGGCAACCCCAACTCGGTTGGCGACAGCGTGGACACGAACGACATCAGCTTCGCGAACTCCTTCCCGTACCTGGGCCGTGCCCACTCGGGAGCCGAGGTCGCGGGCCACATGTTCGTGCCCTGATCGACCCAATCCTCGGGGTCCGGGAGCGCGCTCCCGGGCCCCGGGTCAAAGCCCTTCATCCCGAAAGCCGAGATGCCCGTACTGATCAAGATTCGTCCCGCCCTTCTGATCGCCGCCGCCGCCGCGCTGGCGGCGCTGACGGTGGTCGTGATGCAGGGCCACGGCCCGGTCGCGCCACCTTCGCCCCCCGCACACGTCGCCGCGCTGCAGGTGCCGGTGGCGCCGGCCGCCGGCCTCACCACGCGGCAGCTGGTAGATCGCTACACCGCCGCCGTCAAGGCCTCGCCCACCGCTGCGGCCTACGACAATCTCGCCCTGGCGGAGCTCCAGCTCGCCCGCGAGGACGCCGATCCGACCTGGTACGGCAAGGCGGAGATCCTCTTCAACAGGGCGCTGGCGCTCGATCCCAAGAACTTCGAAGCACTCGGCGGCCTGGGCTCTCTCGCGGCGTCACGGCACGACTTCACCGCCGCACTCGCGCTGGGCCGCCGAGCCCTCGCCATCGACCCGCAGTCCGGCTATGCACTGGGCGTGGTCGTCGACGCGGAGGTCGAGCTCGGTCGCTACCCCGCCGCGCGGCGCACGCTGCAGCGGATGCTGAACGGCCGGCCCGATCTCTCGTCCTTCTCGCGGGCGTCGTACCTGCTCGAGCTGGAGGGTCACATCCCAGCCGCGCGGCGGGCACTCCAGCAGGCGATCGAGTCCGGAGCCCCGGCGCGCGAGAACACGGCATGGGCGTACCTCTACCTGGGCAACCTCGAGTTCAGCCAGGGCCGCTACCGGCAGGCGCAGCGTCAGTACCGGCTGGCCGGGGAGGCGCAGCCCGGCTTCGTCCACGCGGCCGCCGCTGAGGCGAAGCTGGCCGCGGCGCGAGGCGAGTACCCGCGGTCGATCACTCTCTACAGCCGGGTGATCGACCGGCTGCCGCTGCCGGCCTACGTGATCGCCCTGGCCGACGTCCAGGCCGCAGCCGGCCGAAAGGCGGCGGCGATGAAGGCGGAGGGGCTGGTGCGAGCGGAGGAGGCGCTGTATGCCGCCAACGGCGTCAACGTGGACGTCGAGCTGGCGCTGTTCGAAGCCGACCACGGCGGCGATCCACAGCATGCGCTGGCGCTTGCGCAGGCCGCCGAGCGCGTCCAGAAGAGCGTGGTGGTCGAGGATGCGCTGGCGTGGACGCTGTTCAAGGCCGGCCACCCGCGCGAGGCGCTCACAGCCTCGCGACGGGCGCTGGCGCTGGGCACCCGCGACTCCAGCTTCCTCTACCACCGCGGCGCTATCGAGGCATCGCTCGGGATGCGGGATCAGGCTCGCCGCGACCTGGCGATGGCGCTTTCCATCAACCCGCACTTCTCGGTGCTCTACGAGCCGGACGCGTGGCGGTTGCTTCGGGAGGTTTCCAGGTGAGACGACGGCTGCTGCTGTTCATGCTCGGCGTGATCGCGCTGCTGGCGCTGCCCGCCACCGCCGAGGCGCATCCGCTGGGCAACTTCACGATCAATCGCTACAGCCTGATCCAGCTCGGCCACGGCACGGCCAGGGTCACGTTCGTGCTCGACATCGCCGAGATCCCGACCTTCCAGGCGCTTGGCGAGCAGCCGAGCCAGGCGAACGCGGACCGCTACCTCGCCGATCATGCCGATGGCTGGGCGCGCAGCCTGCACCTGACCGTGAACGGACGCGAGGTCACGCTCCACCCGGATGTTGCCGGCGGTGGCACCGGACTTCGGCCCGGCCAGGGCGGACTGCCGATCCTGCGGGTCGAGCTGCCCCTGAGCGGAACGCTGACCAGCGCGGGGTCGTTCCGCGCGACCTACCGGGATGACAGCTTCGGCGACCGGCTGGGCTGGAAGGAGATCGTGATCCGTCCCGGGCACGGAGTCGTCGTGACCTCCTCGACCGCCGCCACGCATGACACCTCCGACATGCTGCGTCACTATCCCAAGGGCCTGCTGGCCACGCCGCTTCAGGTGCGTGACGCCAGCTTCGCGTTTCGCTACGGCAGCGGCGCCAGCGTCGATGTCTCGACCGGTGGCACCGGCTCGGTGGACACGTCAGTGTCGCTGGGCGGGTTCACCTCACTGATCGAGCACCGCGACATGACGCTCGGCTTCGTGCTGCTGGCGCTTGCGATCGCGATGTTCTGGGGCTCGGTGCACGCGCTCTCGCCGGGACACGGAAAGTCGCTGGTCGCCGCGTACCTGGTGGGGTCGCGCGGCACCGCCCGCCACGCCGTCCTGCTGGGTGCCACGGTCACGGTCACCCACACGGCCGGCGTGTTCGCCCTCGGTTTGGTCGCGCTGTACCTGTCGCACTACATCGTGCCCGAGACCCTTTATCCATGGCTGGCGGTCGTCTCCGGCCTGACCGTCGTCTCGGTGGGCGCGACCATCCTCACGCGTCGCCTTTCCGTCCGCCGGGGGCACGACCACGCGCATCTCCACCACGACGGGCCGGGCGGTCACACCCACATGCCCGCCGCCGAGGATGGCGCGATCACCGTCCGCAGCCTGCTCGCCCTGGGCGTCTCGGGCGGGCTGTTGCCCTGCCCCTCGGCGCTGGTCGTGATGCTGGGCGCGATCGCCCTGCACCGGACGGCCTTCGGGCTCGTGCTCGTGATCGCCTTCAGCCTCGGCCTGGCCTTCACGCTGACCGGCGTCGGGCTGCTGGTGCTGTACGCCCGCCGGTTCATCGACCGCGTGCCGTCCAGCCGTACGCTGTTTCGGCTGGTGCCGGTGGTGAGCGCTGGTCTTGTGACGAGCCTCGGTGCCGTGCTGACGCTGCGCGGCCTGGACACGTTCCCGAGCGGTGCGCCGCTGGCGCTTCGAGCCGCGCTGGCGGCGGGCGGCGTGCTGCTGGTGGCCGTCGTCGTTCGCGCCGTGGTTGCCGGCAGGCGTGTGCGGGCGCATGATCACGGCCACCATCACCACGACCAACGACACGATCACAGCCATGCTTCATACACCGAGCTGACCCACGCCGCACCCTAGATGGTCGATCAGCGGCCGAGGTCGGCGTAGCGGGCGCCGCCGAACCGGCCCGCGAGCAGGTCGTCGTCGCCGTCCGCGGCCTCAGCCACCACCTCGATCGCAGCCTCCAGCTCGAGCCGATCGAGGTCGTCGCCGAGGATCGCGTGCTCGAACCAGACCTCGCGCCGCGACGGCACATAGGAGTAGCCGCCGAACGGGCGCTGGGCGGACAGCCGAAGCAGCTCGATCGCCAGCTCGTCACTGAGATCGATGTCCGACAGCACCGGCGACGATGCCCGCACCGCCGTCGAGCTCTCGAGCACGGGCACGACGTCGACGAACACGCGCGCGCTGCCGAACCCGCCGTGGTATCCCCAGGCCGGGTCGTGTTCGAATCCGCCGAAGCGCTCGTCCAGGAAGCGCTTGACCCGGCGATCGGTGATCTCGAGGTGGCTGGCCGCGTCGCGCCGCAGGGCGGCGGGAGCGCTCGGCGCCGGCGGGGGTGGGGTGGCGTCGCGCAACAGGGCATCCAGCCGCGACACGAAGGCGTTCGCCGCCCAGCCGATCAGCCATACCGATGCCTGCACCTCGACCGCGGCCATCGTTGCGCCGGCCAGGATCGCATGCTCGACCAGGACGCGGCTGCCCTGGTGCGAGAAGCGACCCAGCACGAGCTCGCCGTTCTCGATCACGAGCAGCCGTGCCACCCGAGCCGGGGGATGCTCGCTGGTCGTTACCGGCGCGGCAACGTGCACGTAGGGCCGGCCGTCAGCTCCGGTGCGCACGTCCACGACCACCTCGACCTCGCCGATGCCGACGCTGCCACGCCAGGCGTGATCCTCGGCCGCACCGCCCGTGAAGGTGCGCGCGAGCGC
Organism: Gaiellales bacterium; assembly: GCA_033856955.1. Classification (GTDB taxonomy): domain Bacteria; phylum Actinomycetota; class Thermoleophilia; order Gaiellales; family JAICJC01; genus JAICYJ01. Next base: position 1,313 of record JAWVDZ010000351.1, on the reverse strand, counting down.
GCGCCGCACCTCTGTCGCGTTCACCTCGATCTGGCGGTCGTCCACGGCCACGAGTGTAGTGGTCTACTACACGGCAGGAGCCACCTCGCTGGTGCACTGAGCACAGCGGCGGGCCGCGGCTGGGATCGCGCTCAGGCACTCCGGGCACTCGCGCACGGCGGGCTCGTCAGCGGCCGGCTTGCGGGCGTTCAGCACGCTCATCGGCTTGACGATCGCGAAGAACACGACCGCCGCCACCGAGACGAAGGTGATCACGGCGTTGATGAAGCTGCCGTAGCGAAACTCGCTGGCGTTGATCGTGAACGTGAGCTTGCTGAAGTCCGGCTTGCCGACGATGGCGGCGATCACCGGGGTCAGCAGGTCGGCGACCAGCGAGTTGACCACCGCCACGAAGGCAGCGCCGATCACGAAGGCGACGGCCAGGTCGACGATGTTGCCGCGAAACAGGAACTGCTTGAACTCGGCCAGCACGGGCCCTCCCTCGGTCGACTATGGGAGCAATGCTAGACCGCCCCGCCGACCACGAATGGCCGCAGCACCCGCCAGGCCGCCCGCGGGCGGCGGGCCAGCGTCCCGGCCATCAGCGGCAGCGAGAGGATCTCGCCTCTCAGCATCGCCGTCGTCAGCTCGGTTGGAAGCCGGTCGAGCATCTCCACGGCGCGATCCCAGTCGGACTCGGTCATGCCGGCCACGTAGCGGTTGGCGCGCATCGCCAGGCCCCACGACCGGCCGCGCGTGCGTCGCCCGGCCCGCTCCCAGCCGCGCAGCCGCTCGACCGGCACCACGCCGGGTCGATCGAGCGCCGCGATCGCGATCGGTGCCGCCAGCCGGGCGGCGGCGATCACGTGCCGGATCCCCTCTCCCAGAAGAGGGTTGGAGTGGCCGCCGGCATCGCCGACCACCAGCAGGCCGTCTCCCGTAAGCCGGCTCGGCGCCTCCTGGCTGGGGATCCGTCCGCTGTGCAGCTCGAGCACCTCGGCGCCGGCGAGCTGGGGAGCGAGGGCGCGCTCGAGCGGGGCGTACAGCTCTCGCGGGTTGGCATCGGTGTCGGGCTGGATCACGCCCACCCCCACCCGCACCCGGCTACCACCCCGCGGAAACGCCCAGGCGTAACCCGATGGCGCCAGTGCTCCGACCAGGATCATGGCCTCGTCCTGGGGGAACAGCGGCGCGGACAGCTCGCGCTCGTAGCCGACACCGACACGCGTGAACCCGGCATGCACGCCGGCCTTGCGGGCAAGCAGCGAGCTGGTTCCGGTGGCGTCGACGACGAGCCGGCAACGCACAGTGCGCGAACCGGCATGGTGACGAAC
>JAWVDZ010000350.1:0-6144 GCA_033856955.1 Gaiellales bacterium | reverse complement strand
GTTCGGGATGGAGTCGAGCAATGACGGCGCACGCTTCGACGACGGCCTGCGCCGCCTGCTGGCGGAGGCGGCGGCGTCACGGGGCGTGGCGGCCGGCGACCTGCCCTCCTACGCGGGGCACGACGCGGGCATCCTGGCGCCGCACGTGCCGTCGGCGATGCTGTTTGTCCGAAACCCGACCGGCGCGAGCCACACGCCCGCGGAATCGGCTTCGGAAGTGGACTGTCTGGCCGCCTGCCAGGTGTTGTGCGACGCACTTGCAGCCGCGGCCGCGGCGGAATGACGAGTTTTCCACACCTGTTCCACAGGCGGTGGTCTAGTCCGGTGGAATGGTTGTGCAGAACCTCACGGAATTCCCGCTCGCAGCGACATTCCACCTGAGGAAAACCGCCGTCGCGCTTGACGTCAGGCTGGGGAAAGGCGCAGTGTGGCTGCCTCATCCCCCCAACCCCGACGCCAGGCCTCTCGCATTCCGTCCTCTCCGGCCTGGCGTCGGCAGTTAAGCTGCTCCCGGGATGGGCAAGGTCTACGACCGCATCGACGCCAAGCTCGAGCAGTGGATCGGGCAGCAGCCGCTGTTCTTCGTCGCCACCGCGCCGGACGACGGAGGCCGCGTCAACCTCTCGCCGAAGGGGCCGATCGAGAGCCTGCGGGTACTCGATCCCCACACCGTCGCCTACCTCGACCTGGTCGGGAGCGGCATCGAGACGGTCGCCCACCTTCGGCAGAACGGCCGCATCTGCCTGATGCTGTGCGCCTTCCAGGGCCCGCCGAGAATCGTGCGGCTGCACGGCCGGGGCGAGGCGTTCCCGGCCGGCAGTGAGGACTTCACGACGCTGTCCCAGCGGTTCGATCTGTCCACCCTGCCCGCCGCCGAGCGCGCCTCCCGCTCGCTGGTGAGGATCGCCGTCGAGCGGATCGCCGACTCATGCGGCTTCGACGTGCCGCTGATGGAGTACCGCGGCGTGAGGCCCCAGCGGATGGCCTGGGTGGAGACCAAGATCGCCCAGGGCGGCGAGGCCGCGCTCGCCGAGTACGTCGCCACGCGCAACGCCGAGAGCATCGACGGCCTGCCGGGTATCTGAGCCTACCGGCAACCGTTCTACACTCAGCGCATGGACGAGATGGTGCCTCAAAGCCCGCTGACCACGGCGATGCGGGAAGAGCGCAAGGTGATCACGGTGCTGTTCGCCGACCTGGTCGGTTCCACCGCGATCGCTGACCGGCTGGGCGCCGAGGAGGCTCGGCTGGTGGTGAGCGAGGCGGTGGCGCGGATCGTGCGGATCGTCGAGCGCTACGGCGGCACCGTCAAGGACCTGGCCGGCGACGGAGTGCTGGCGCTGTTCGGCGCCCCGGCCGCTCACGAGGACGACGCCGAGCGTGCGCTTCGGGCCGGACTCGAGATTGCGTCCGAGATCCGCCGCTACGCGGGCGACGTGGCGGCCGGCTGGGGCGTTGAAGGGTTCGGGGTGCGTGTCGGCGTGAATACCGGCGAGGTGGTGCTGGGCCAGCTGGGCGCCGGCGAGCGCGTCGAGTACGCGGCGTTCGGCGATACCGTCAACACCTGCGCGCGCCTGCAGTCGATGGCCGAACCCGGCACGGTGCTGGCGGCCACGGCCACCCGGCGTGCCGCCGAGGGGCTGTTCTCGTGGGGCGAATCGCGCGCGCTTGACGTGCGCGGACGGGGCGAGCCGGTGGAGGCGGCCGAGGCGATCGACGTGATCGCCGCCGGTGTCCGGCAGGGCGACGCCTCAACGCCGATGGTCGGTCGCGAAGACGAGCTGGAGCGAGGGCGTGCGGCCGTGGAAGCTGTCGTCTCGGGATCGGGCGGCGTGCTGGTTGTGGTGGGCGAGCCGGGCGTCGGCAAGAGCCGGTTGACGGCGGAGTTGAGGTCGCTGTTCGAAGCCTCGTCCAGCGTCCACGGAACACCTCGCTGGCTGGAGGGTCGATGCGTCAGCTACGGCGAGTCGATGCCCTACTGGCCGTTCCGCGACCTGCTCCGCGGCTGGCTCGGCGTCGGCCTGAACGAGCCCGACCTGCGCGTGCGAGTGGCGCTGAGGCGGGCCCTTGACGCCGTGATGGGCGATGCCTCGGCGCAGCTGTATCCATACCTGGGCGCACTGCTCGGCGTCACCCTGGAGCCCGACGTCCAGTCCGGGCTGGCGGAGCTGGCGCCCGAGGCGCTGCAGTACCGCACCTTCGAAGTGGTTGAGCAGTTGCTGGCGAAGCTGGCCGAGGACGGACCGGTGACGGTGCTGCTCGAGGATCTGCACTGGGCGGACGCGACCTCACTGGCGCTGGTGGAACGGCTCTTGGCAACGCTCGAGGACTCCGCCCTGCTCGTGATAGTGACCGCCCGGCCTGAGCGCGATCACGGCTGGCAGCGGATCCTCGAGACGGCAGCCCGCGAGTATCCCCACCGCCTGCGCGAGGTCTCGCTGCGCGCGCTCAGCGGACCGGCGACCGAGCAGCTGCTCGAGGCGCTTGCCGACCTCGACACCTTCCCTGCAGCGATCCGGGCGCGTGTGGTGGACGCGGGAGGTGGAAACCCGTTCTACCTCGAGGAGCTGCTGCGATCGATGGCCGACGCCGGGGCGCTGGTGGAGCAGGACGGCCGGTGGCGGCTGGTGCGCGAGATGGCGGTGGAGCTGCCTCCAACCGTCGAGCAGGTGATCCTGGCCAGGATCGACCGGCTCGACCCGGCCAGCCACGACGTCCTGCTGGCCGCGTCTGTGATCGGCCGCCAGTTCGGCCAGGCGCTGCTGCGCGGCGTCGTGTCCGAGAACACTGATCTGCCCGGCGCCCTGCGCGAGCTTCAGCGGCTCGACCTGGTGCGGGAGCAACGCCGCTGGCCGGAGCCGGAGTATCGCTTCAAGCACGCGCTGATCCAGGAGGGTGCATACCGCACGATGGTGGCGGAGCGGCGACGGGCGCTCCACGCGCGCGCGGCAGCCTGGCTCGAGCAGCGGCACGCGGATGCCCTGGAGGAGGTGTACGGCCTGCTTGCCCACCACTGGCTGGCGGCGGCGGACGACGATCGCGCCGGCCGCTACCTGGCCCTCGCAGCCGATCGCGCGAGCCGCAGCTGGGCGCTGGACGAGGCGGTCGAGCACTTCACCGAGCTGCTCGAGCTGCTGGAGCGCCGGGGCGCCACCCGAGAAGCTGCCGAAGTGCTGTTCAAGCTGGCACTGGCGCTTCACACCTCTATGCGGTTTGGCGAGGCCGACCGGGCCTATCAGCGGGCGTTTGCGCTGTGGCAGCCGGTGGCCGAAGGGCAGGCCGCGACCAAGACCCTGCGGGTCGCCACCAGCTACGTGCCACGGATCGCGGATCCTGCCAGGGCCGGCTGGTGGGCCGATATCCGGCTCTGCATGCAGCTGTTCGACAGGCTGGTGGTGGCCGGACCCGACCGCACGATCCTGCCCTCGCTGGCCGAGCGCTGGGAGATCTCGGAGGACGGGCTGCGCTACCGCTTTCACCTGCGCCCGGGCCTGGTCTGGTCGGACGGCAATCCGCTGACCGCGCACGATGTCGAGTACGCGATCCTGCGCATGCTCGATCCGCACAAGCCTGGCATCTCGGTCTCGCTGTACTTCGTGCTGGAGAATGCGCGCGCCTACTACCACCAGGAGGTCACGGACGCCTCCGCCGTCGGCGTGGAGGCGCTCGACGACCGGACGCTCGAGTTCCGGCTGGCGGCTCCCGCGCCCTATTTCATGAGCGTCGTCAACCGGGCGGACGCGGCGCCGCTGCCCCGTCACGCGATCGAGCGGGACGGCGACTCATGGACCGACCCGGCCCGCCAGGTCGTGAGCGGTGCCTTCCGCCAGGCCGAGCGAGGCGATGGGCGGCTGGTGCTGGAGCGCCGGCCCGAGCACGCTGGTAATACCGGCAACGTGCGCATCGTCGAGGGCACACACGCCCGGATCGAGGAGGCGCTGGAGCGGTTCGACAAGGGCACGGCGGATCTGATCCCGCTCGTCTACTCGCCGCGGGTGGCCGACCTGCTGCCGCCGAACGCCCCGCCCGCCCAGCCCGGGCCGGCCACCTGGACGGCGTACGTGGCGTTCCGCCATGCCGACCCGGCCAGCGGCAACCGCAACCTGCGCCGGGCGCTGGCGCTGTCCGTCGATCGCGATGCGCTGGCCGCCGTGATGCCGAGCCACCTTCCGGTTGCCACCGGTGGCATCGTGCCGCCTGCGCTGCAGGGGCACACGGCTGACATCGTGCTGCCGTTCGACCCGGACGCCGCGGTCGCCGCGATGGCGGAGGCGGGCATTGAACCGGGCACGGAGCTGACCTTCGCCACGCAGGACGTATGGCAGCCGGTGGTCGACGTGCTTGCGGGCAGCTGGCGCGACACGCTCGGCTTGACGATCCGTCACACCACGTGGACAGCCGAGAACGTGGCCACGCTGCCACCGCCGAGCGAGCTGGCGCAGGTCTACATCGCCGGCTGGCTGCCCGGCTATCCGGACCCGGAGTACTGCCTGCGGTTGCTGCTCCAGTCCGATTCGCTGACCAACGAGGGCGGCTTCGCCGACGCCGAGCTTGACGAGCTGATCGACCGCGCCCGCGCGCAGACGACCGGAAGCTCGCGGCTGGAGCTGTTCCACCAGGTCGACCGCGCGGCGGTCGTCGACCGGATCGCCGTGATTCCGCTCTGCTATGGGCGCAACGTCGCCTATCTGCGCGAGGGCATCGCCGGATGGTGGGAGTTCAGCAAGTCGTCAGCCGGATTTGCCGACCTCGTGCTCGACCCCTGAGTTGGCGCCGCCGCGCCGATCGCGCGGCGGCTCCAGACCATGTTCATGGCGCGGGCAGCGGCAGCTGCTGCTCCTGCCAGCTGAACGGGCCGAACGCGTTGGAACCGGATCCGCTCGCGTTCGGATCGATGCTCAGCCGCAACCACTCCAACGGGAACGTGCTGCCGTGGACGACGACGCGGTGGAAGTTCTGGACGTCGTAGCCCGGGTGCAGCGCGTTCAGCGGGTCGCCGGCCGAGAGCGGGTTGTCCGAGCGGTAGACGTGCGAGTCTCCGTTGAACAGCAGCACCGACTTGCCGAACGAGGTGGTCAGCGAAGCGATCCGCTGAATCAACGGCTCGTACTGCGTGAGATTCGCCGCGCCGTTCTCGGGATCCCACATGTCGGCCTGTGTGCCGATCACGACGCCGGCCGCGTGGTTCGCCCTCGCCACCGCGAATGCCGCGTCGAGCCAGCGCAGATCGGCGGCAGTCCGCTCGGATACCTCCGTCGTCTGTGCATCGCTCTGCGCGGGGGCGCCGTACCAGATCGCGTTGTCGTTGTTCGATCCGCCGGGCAGGTTGATCGTCACGAACACGATCCGCGACCGAGTCCAGAGCGCGTTCTCGACGAACTTGTTGTGTTCCAGTACGCCTTGCGAAAGCACATCTCGCTTGTGGACGCCCAGCGTCACGCCCGGCTGAGGAAGAAGATCGAGCGCACGAGCGCCAGGTTGGCGATCGGATCACCCCCGGCGTAGTCGACCTGGTTGCCGTTCGCGTCCAGCACGTAGTTGATGCCGCCGGTGGTGGCGTTGTACGTGCCACCTCCCTCCTTGACCTTGTGGCAGTCGCTCCACTCGTTATCGCCCGGCGTGTAGACAAGCGGGTCCGTGAACTTTGTCCAGAGGTCGTAGATCGACCGGTCGTAGGCCTCGGTGCAGTATTGGCTTCCGGAGTGGATGTCGCCGAGGTGCAGCACCAGGCTGACGTCCGGGTCGGAGTTGATCGACTGCACGAGCTGTGGCGTCTGGTTGAACTCGGCGGTGTCGGTGGGCGATGTTCCGTAGGGCGAGTCGCCATAGACCGCGATCGTCAGCGGAGCATGCGGTTTGGGCGGTGGGCCGGCCGCGGCTGGGCCGGCGGAGAATGCTCCCGCAAGCATCGCTGCGGTGACTGCGGCTACGACCACGCGTGACGTTCTCAAGGTGTCCTCCCTGGCTTTGTCAGTGCCGGGTGAGCGTATGAACGCCGCCGCAATAGGTGGGTTGCCGGGTGGCCTCGAAGTGGTTACGGGCTGGTGTCGGCCGCGGCCCCCAAAGCGGGAATCACCTTGCCGCGTGCGGATTCCGTCTCAGACGGGACGCGATAGCGGCCGCGGGGGGGGGGGGGGGTCGTAC
>JAWVDZ010000349.1:0-5561 GCA_033856955.1 Gaiellales bacterium | reverse complement strand
CCCCCACCAGCCGCGGGTCGACCATGCCGTAGGCCAGGCCGATCGGGAACATGACCCACGCCAGCGCCTCGATCAGCGGCCCGCCGAACTCGAACAGCAGCAGGTAGGGGAGGGCGACCATGCCGGGTGCGCCGTAGCGCCGCCGGCAGAACATGTCGCGGTGCCGCCACAGCGACTCCCACAGTCCCCGGTGCCAGCGCCGTCGCTGTCGCCCCAGCGTTACGGCGTCCTCGGGCACCTCTGTCCAGCAGATCGGATCCGGTGCGTACGCGATCCGGTACCGGCCGCCGCGGTCGCGCATGTGGCGGTGCAGGCGGATTGTCAGCTCCAGATCCTCGCCCACCGTGTCCGCCCAGTAGCCGCCCGCCGCCAGCAGCACGTCGCGGCGGAACAGGCCGAACGCGCCGGAGACGATCATCAGCGAGTTCAGCGAGTCCCAGCCCAGCCGGCCGAACAGGAAGGCGCGCAGGTACTCGACGGTCTGGAACGCGGCGAGCGTGCTGCGCGGCACCCGCGCCTCCACCATCCGCCCCGCCTCGAACCGGCAGGAGTTGGCGATCCGGATCGTGCCCGCCACGGCCACAACCCGCTCGGGATCCTCGAGCACCGGCCGCAGAATCACCGACAGCGCGTCCGGATCGAGGATCGAATCGGCGTCGGTGACGCACACGTACTCGTGCTCGGCCACATCCAGTGCGCAGTTGAGTGCGTCCGCGCGACCGCCGTTGGGCTTTCGGATCAGGGTGATCGGATGGGGCAGCTCGGTCCTCCAGACCTCGCTCACCGCCCGGTAGCAAAGCTCGCCGCGGGCGGCGGGCACAACCCGCTCCAGGCCGTAGGCGTCGATCAGGCGGGCGGCCGTCTCGTCGGTCGATCCGTCGTCCACGACCACCAGCTCCAGGCTCGGGTAGCGCTGGGCGAGCAGCGACGCGGTGGCATCGACCAACGTCTCCTGCTCGTTGTAGGCCGCGACCAGGATCGAGACGGCGGGGGTGAGCGGAGAGGCGAATGCCTCCTCATACCACGTCCATCCACGCCGCCGCACCTCGCGACCGAGCCCCCGCCGGGCGAGCGGCCAGAGAGCCAGGTAGGAGAGGTTGAGTCCGGCGGCATACAGCGTCGAGAGGATCCCGACCAGCTCGATCGCCGTTCTCACGTGGGATCACCGGCCGGTACCCGCGCCGCGCGCCGGATCTGCGGGCTGGCGTTGCTGCTCGAGGCAATACGCTCGGCGAACGCGGGGGCGATCTGGACGAGCGACTCGGCCGCAGCGCGGGCGACGTCGGCGTCGTCGTTCTGCGCGGCATGGATCAGAACGGCCGCGCTCTCGCGGTCGCCCAGGTGGCCGAGGGCCTCGGCGGAGGCGGCACGCACCTCGGCCTCGGGATCGGCCAGCGCCGACTCCACCGCCTGCTTGGCATCGTGTGCGCCCAGCCGGCGCAGCGCGTGGCAGGCGCGCGATCGCACCGCCGCCGTGTCGTCGCCCAGGCGCTCCTGGAGCAGCATGCTGTCGGCTGGGTTTCCCAGCAGGCCGAGCAGCTCCACGGCGTCCGCCCGGGCGCGGTGATGGGAGTGCGTCAGCAGCTGCCGCACGCCCGGCAGAGCGGCGGCGCCGATCGAGAGCAGCGCTCCGGTTGCGACCGCCCGCGGCACCTCGCGACGGACGAGCGAGTTGAGCAGCAGGGCGGCGGCCGGCCTCGTCTTCAGCCGGCCGAGGCTGCGAGCCGCCGCCAGGCGCACATCCGGGTCGCGGTCGTGGAGCGCTTGCAGCAGCGGCAGCTCGGCCAGGTCGCTGCACATGTCTCCCAGCTGGGCGGCGGTGGATGCGCGGATGTGGGGGCGAGGATCCGCCAGCCGCCGGCAGGCTCGCTCGATGGCACCGGTGGACTCGAAGTGGCGGGCGATGACGGCTCGCGTGTCGCCCGTGACGATTGGCGCCAGCCGGCTCAGCGACTCTGCCAGCGCGGCCTCGTGCTCCGCCGGGGGATCGGCCGGCGCCTCGCCCTCGAGCAGGTCGAGCGCGATCGGCTCGACCAACGCAAGCGCCGCTCGTGCCGCGCCGCGGCGCCGCTGCGCGCCCAGCCGGCGGGCGTAGAGCGTGACCGCGAACGCCGTGGTGAGCGTCGTCAGTGCGAGCGAGGCGAGCAGAATCGCGTACATCAGCGCTGTGATCGGCACAACGGCGCCGAATTGACCCTTTTGGGTGAACAACGGGCGTGCCGGTCAAGCGGTCACGAGAGGGTGCCGAAAAGGTTCACGATGAGACTCCCGCTCGCCCTCTGCCTCGCGGCGGCCGTGATCACGGCCGGCTGCGGCTCACCGAGTGACTCGACGGTCGAGAAACAGGTCGCCAAGAGCATCGCCGCCACCTCCGGGCACGCCGTGTCCAAGGTCAGCTGCACGAAGGGCGTGACCAACCCTCCCGCGGGTGCGCCGCCGGCCACGTCGGCCGACCGCACCTGCCATGTCTCGTTTGTGGACGGCACCAAACCCCAGGTCTGGGTGGTGCGGATCGCGGACTTCTCCGTCACGAGTGCGGTCGAACCGCTCTATAGGCTGGACGATGCTTCGCCCGACGTGACGGCAACCGCGCTTCGCGCCAGCGCGGCCGACGCGTTCGCCACGGTGACCGGCAAACGGGTGGTCTCGGTGCGCTGCATCGCCACCACCGGGCTCAAGGCCGGTGCCGACCACCGCTGCCGGGCGGTGTTCGCCGATCACAGCCACAGCGCGTGGGCGGTCAGGTCGGCCGCCGGCGGCGCACAGCTCGTCTACCCGATCGGCTGAGACTCGGCCGGGCGCGCTCCTTTACCCCGTGCCATGAACGGTGTACGCTCGCCGCGTGGGCAGGGTGGCTCCTCGGTTCGTCGCGGCGGCGACGCTTGCGCTGATTGCGTTTGCGGGATCGGCGGCCGCCCCGGCGCGGGCCGTGATCCCGTCCACCTCGGGTATCCACCTGTGGCTGTTCGACCCCGGGAACGGGACCGCGGTCAACACCACCGCCGAGGCGCAGTGGGTCGCCCGCAATCAAGACCTGGTTGCGGTGGGAGCGCCGTACCATCCGTTCCTGAGCGCCATGCACTCGGCGCATCCCGGTCTGCTGGTGCTGCGCTACCGGTCGGGCATCGCCGCGAAGAAGGGCACGCAGCTGCAGTGGGTGCTGGCCAACCATCCCAGCTGGCTGGCCCGAGACGCCGAAGGCAACCTGCTCACGAACAGCTTCGGCAACGCGCTGCTCGATGTCTCCAACCCGGCGGTGGTCGCCTACCAGGCGAGCTGGGCGGCCGGTCAGGCCAAGCTCGGCTGGGACGGCATCTACCTTGACGCCGTCGGCGTGTTCGGGATCGAGGGCTTCTCCGGCGATCCGATCGACCCGGCGACCGGCCTGCCGTTCACCTACGACTCGTGGGTGGGGGCGACGCGTGACCTGGCCGCGGCGGTGGACGCTGCGGTCGCCCAGCCGGTGGTCACCAACGGCTATCGCAACGGCCGCTACTTCGCCGGCCTGACGGATTTCGGCACCACCTTCGGCGGCACCCAGATGCTGCTCGGCGCCGCCCAGGGCGGCGAGTTCGAGTGGTGCTTCCGGCGAGCGCTTGACGCCCCCGGCGCATTCCCCGACGCGAACACCTTCGCCCTCCAGATCGCGGCCATCGATCAGGCCCAGGCGGACGGGCACTGGGCGCTGTGCCGGGTGAAGCTGTGGGCGCCGGCGACCAGCGCCCAGCGGCTGCGCTGGCACGACTTCGCGCTGGCCGGCTTCCTGCTGGCGGCGCAGGACCACGCCTACTTCCACTTCTACGGCAGCCGCGACGCCTCGCCGCTCGAGGACTGGGGCGAGGGCGCGCTCGCGATCGGCGCGCCGCTGGAACAGCGCAGGCTGGTGTCGGGCGTGTATCTGCGCCGCTACCAGAACGCGATCGTGGTCGCCAACCCGACCGCAGCCGCCGTCACCGTCAGCCTCGGCGCGAGCTACCGCCTGCCGGGCGGCGCCACGGGCAGCAGCCTGAAGGCGGACGCCGATCGCGGGTACGTGCTGATGACGTCGACGTCCGGGTAGCCGGCGGGTTCAATCATCTACCCGCCGTCCCGCCCGCATGCCAGAGGGCGTCGATGTCCATCTCCAGCTTCTCGACCACCTCATAGCCGTCGTGGCTGGAAACGATCCGCTCCACCTCCGGGAACACGTGGTTGGGAAGCACGATGAACCGGTTCGGCGCGGAGTGCGCCTCCGAGAACTCGGCCGCCGTCACCACCAGCGCCTGGACGCACTCGAAGTCGCCGCACTCGCACACGAACGGGATCATCTCGTCGTCGTCGTCGGCGGCGACCGGCTCGAGCTGCATGCGGCGGTTGTTGTATGTGCGAAACGCCTCCTCGTTCTTGACGAGCCGGGCGTTACGGGCCTCCCACCAGTCTTTGCTTCTCATCGCGGGGCGCAGGGTCCCACCCCGAGATGGCGTTGTCAACCCGCGTTGGTGGCAGGTTTCGGCCGGCGGCGACCGGGTAAGGAGGGGTGAAGCAACCACTCAAGGAGGTGGATCGATGAGCACGATGGACCCCGACATCTGGAGCTACCGGCACGACTCATGGTCGCAGAGCAGCATCGCGGGATACGACGTGCACTCGCTCGACGGCACCATCGGCACCGTCGATGCCGCGACCGAGAACGTCGACCCTCACTGCATCGTCGTGAGCACCGGACCGTGGATCTTCGGCAAGCAGGTGCTGCTGCCGGTGGGCGTGGTCGAGTCGGTCGACGACGATCAGCAGGAGGTGCGGGTGCAGCTGACCAAAGATCAGATCAAGCACGCGCCCGAGCTCGACGAAACGGCGTTCGACGACGAGGCGACCCGCAGCCGCCTCGGTGAGTACTACGGCCGCTTCTTCATGAACGCTCCGTAAGCCGCCCCACGCGGCGACCTCTCTTGGGCACGCCCGGGAGAGGTCCGCCGTCCTCTTTCTGGCGGCAGCTCTCAAAATCCTTACACCTATTTGGTCTGGACCACCCGTTCGGGGGGGAATCCCGGCTCCCGTCCCTGTCGATCCTCAGTTTGTCCCGTTATCTCGGGACGAGGGGTCTTTTTTCCAGGGAATCATCGGGGGGTCATCATGGCAAACCGCCATGTCCGGGCCATGCGCCTTGGCGCACTGGTACCGATTGGCGTGGTGCTGGTGCTCGTGGCTTCGGCCACCGCCGGCACGCCGTCGAGCTACACGTTCAAGGGGAACGTCTCGGCCCAGAACGACCGCTGGGACTGGCATCAGGTCAAGGTCTCCGCGGGATCGACCGTCGCAGTGCGGCTGAACTGGTGGAGCGAGTCGGCAAACCTTCAGGTGGTCGTCTTCGCACCTGACGGCAGCGAGGTCGCGGCCGCACGTGACGGTTCGGTGCGGCCGAAGGATCTCAGCTTCATCGCCACCGTGGACGGCTCCTACAACACGGCTGTACGGGCCGAGAGCGGACGATCCAGCTACAAGCTTCAGGTTGACATCACGCCCAACGACCCGCCCACCGCCACGCCCGATTCGGCGTCGCTGGTGCAGGGGACGAGCGTGAG
>JAWVDZ010000348.1:0-4180 GCA_033856955.1 Gaiellales bacterium | reverse complement strand
GAGGTCGCCGCGGGCGACCATCAGCGCGTCCGAGACGGCCACGATCGCATCCAGGTTGGCGACGGCGTCGGCCTTCTCGATCTTGGCGATCACGCGGGCGCTGGAACGGGCGGTCGCGAGCCGGTCGCGCAGCCCGACCACGTCATCCTCCGAGCGGACGAATGACAGTGCCACATAGTCGACGCCGTTTCCCAGTGCGAAGTCGAGGTCGGAGAGGTCCTTCTCGGTCAGCGACGGGATCGGAAGCGGCGTGCCGGGAAGGTTGACGCCCTTCCCCGACGAGATCAGCCCTCCCACCTCGACCCGGCACTCGACCCGGCCGTCGGCCGCCGACTCCACCCGCACCCGCACGTGGCCGTCGTCGATCAGCAGCTCGTTGCCCGCCTGCACCACGTCCGCCAGGCCCGGGAAGGTGACCTCGAGGTCGCCCGGCGCGCCCTCGCCGACCGCCGCCAGCACCAGCGTGTCGCCGATGTTCACGGTGCGCGGTTCCTTGAGCGTGCCGATCCGGATCTTCGGCCCCTGCAGGTCGGCGATCACCGCCAGCGGACGCCCGATCACCTCCTGCGCCCGCCGCACCGCGCCGATCACCGAGAGATGATCCTCGCGCGATCCGTGCGAGAAGTTGAGGCGGGCCGCATCCATCCCCGCCCAGGCCAGCCGCTCGACGAACTCGGGCGAGGCGGACGCGGGACCGATCGTGCAGACGATCTTGGTCCGTCGCGTGGCCGGTCCGCTCATCCCGCGGGCGCGCTCATGCGTGCGAAGGCCGCCCGTCCCGGATACCGTGCCGCCGCCCCCAGCTCGTCCTCGATTCGCAGCAGCTGGTTGTACTTCGCCACTCGGTCGGAGCGGGACGGAGCGCCGGTCTTGATCTGCCCGCAATTCGTCGCCACGGCAAGGTCGGCGATCGTGACGTCCTCGGTCTCCCCGGAGCGGTGCGACATCACCACGGAGTACCCGGAGACGTGCGCCAGCCGGACGGTGTCCAGCGTCTCGGACAGGCTGCCGATCTGGTTCACCTTGACCAGAATCGCGTTGCCGGCCTTGACATCGACTCCCCGCTGGAGCCGCTCGACGTTGGTCACGAACAGATCGTCACCGACCAGCTGGACGCTCGACCCGAGAGCCTCGGTCAGCCGCCGCCAGCCGTCCCAGTCGTCCTCGGCCAGGCCGTCCTCGATCGAGACGATCGGATAGCGGTCGCAGAGATCCTGATAGAAGCCCACCATCTCGTCGGCATCGAGCACGCGGCCCTCTCCGTCCAAGTGGTAGCGGCCGTCGCGGAAGAACTCTGTTGACGCCGGATCGAGCGCGATCGCCACCGCATCGAGGTGGCCGGCGGCGTCCGCCGCCTCGAGGATGGCCGCGATCGCCTGCTCATTCGACTCCAGGTTGGGCGCGAATCCGCCCTCGTCGCCGACGGCGGTCACCAAGCCGCGCTTGTGCAGCAGCGCCTTCAGCGCGTGGAACGTCTCGGAGCCGATCCGCAGCGCCTCGGCGAACGAGACGGCGCCCACCGGCACGACCATGAACTCCTGCAGATCGACGTTGTTGTCGGCATGGGCGCCGCCGTTGATCACGTTCATCATCGGCACCGGCAACACATGGGCGTCCACCCCGCCGACGTAGCGGTACAGCGGCAGGCCGGCGTCCTCGGCGGCTGCCTTCGCGACGGCCAGGGACGTCCCCAGGATCGCATTGGCTCCCAGAGACGCCTTGTTGGGTGTGCCGTCCAGCTCGATCAGCAGCCGATCCACCTCACGCTGGTCTCCGGCGTCGACCTGCTCGAGAGCCTGCGCGATCGTGGTGTTGACGTGGCCGACCGCCTGCTCGACGCCCTTGCCGCCCCAGCGCGAGCCATCGCCGTCGCGCAGCTCGACCGCCTCGAAGGCGCCCGTCGACGCGCCCGACGGCACCGCCGCCCGGCCGCTGGCGCCCGATTCAAGGATCACCTCCACCTCGACCGTCGGATTGCCGCGGGAGTCGAGGATCTGACGGCCGTAGACGGAGAGGATCTCGCTCATCGAGCGGGCATGATACCGGCGGGGTGGTCGCCGCCGCCGCGATCCGCCTTAGGAGATCGTCTCATGATGCCGCGCGGCGCCTGGCGGCATCGCGCTGGCGCAGGAGATCGCCGTCACTCCTCGTCGATATTCCCGCCCGGGTCCGTCGTAGCCGTACTCTCCAGAGTCGAACTCACCCATCCCCGGCAGCACCTCCGGATGAGCCATCGCCGTCAAGCGTCAGCTTCGCCTGGCGATACCAGGCGTCCTGCTGCTCGAGGCTGAGCGACGCGAACTCGGCGCCGGCATCCGCGGCCAGCCGCTCCGCGCACTCCACCCGCTCACGGAACCGTGCCGACGCCGCACGAAGGCCGAGCTCGGGATCGACGCCGGCCAGCCGGGCGACGTTGACGGCGGCGAACAGCAGGTCGCCGAGCTCGTGCACGACGTGGGCGTCCGGCTCACGCTCCGGCGGCTGCGCGGGGGCGGCATCGAGCGCCTCGCGAAGCTCGCGCAGCTCGTCCACCAGATCAGTCCAGGCGCCGTCCCAGCGCTGCCAGTCGAACCCCACCGACGATGCCCGGCGCTGCAGCTTGCGCGCATGGAGCAGCGCCGGCAGCACGGCCGGGACGTCGTGGAAGATCCCCTCCCGCCCCTCCTGGCCGGTCTTGATCTGCTCCCAGCTGTGGCGCACGTCGGCCGCCGTCTCGGCCTCCGCATCGCCGAAGACGTGCGGGTGGCGGCGGATCAGCTTGGCGGTGACCGTGCGGGCGACGTCGGCCCATCCGCCCTCGCCCTGCTCGTCCAGCAGCATGGCGAGGAAGAACGTCTGGAACAGCAGGTCGCCGAGCTCGTCCAGCAGCTTCGCGGGATCCCCCTGGCCGGCGGCCTCGGCAACCTCGTACGCCTCCTCGACCGTGTGCGGCACGATCGAGCGCGCAGTCTGCTCGCGGTCCCACGGGCAGTCGCGGCGAAGCCGCGCCGTCAACCGCAGCAGCGCGACCAGTGCGTCAGACGCCACCAGCGCCTGCAGCGCCTCGCCGGCCGGAACGGTGGCGACGTCGGGATGCGCCGCCGCGAGTCGTGTGAACCGCTCACCCGAGCCGGCCGCCACCTCCCCGCCATCTGCCAGCGCCACGCCCTGGGCGCCGAGCCATGAGGCGAGCGGCTCGTCGGCCTCCACGTGAACGGGCCCGGCGGTCTCGAGCGTCCGCCATGAGGCCACCGGAATCAGATCGGGATCACCCGGGCCGAGTGCCACCAGGAGCTGCACCGTATCTCGGCTCCGTTCCGAAGTCGGGCCACCACCGCTTACGTCGTGCCGCCTCCGGTGGTGCTGGGATTGGTCGGTGTCGGCGGCTTGTAGGCGTCAGCGTAGTGGGTGATCTTCTTCTGTTCATCGACAAGCTGCGTGAGCCGCTGCTGGATCTTGGGCGCCTGCACGGTGCTGGCCAGCTTGCTCTCGATCGTCGCCTTCGCCTGGTCGAGCGTCTGTGCGGCGCCCTTGACGATGTCCGCGTCCGGCCGGATCACGAAGTAGCAGGTGGGCTTGCACTTCCCGGGCAGGTTCTGATCCGCATAGGTCTTGCTGACCTCGATCAGCCCGCTCAGCTGTCCCGTCTTGAGCGAGGTGCCGAACACCGCGGTGCCGAAGTTGGTCTCGGTCCGGCCCTTGGACGCCGAGAACTCGCCGAGCTGTGCGGCGGGCGTGCCGGACTGGTAGTCGAGCGAGTACTTCTTGTACACGGAGCCCCACAGCTGGCCGCCCTCGATCGCGGTATGGGCGGCCTGTGCGTCCGCCTTGCTGGCGACGATCACGTAGTGCACCTTGCGCGTGTCCGGAGTGATGAACTCGGCCTTGTGGCTGTCGAAGTAGTCCTTGATCTGGGCGTCGGTGATCGGGAACTGGGCCTTCACCTTGTCCTGGATCTTGGTCTCGAGCAGCGACGGCCGGATCACCTGCTGCTTGACGTCGTCCTCGCTGACCCCGAACTTCTTCAGGTAGTCGCGGTACTTGTTCATGTCTCCGCCGAACTGCTGCTTGATCGCGTCGTCCAAAGCCTTCTGGACGTCAGAGTCGGTGACGGTGATCTTCAGCTTGGTGGCGATGTTCTCGAGCTGGGCTTCGAGCACCAGCCGCGACACGACCGGGTCGATGACCGGCGTCCGGTAGG
>JAWVDZ010000347.1:0-3502 GCA_033856955.1 Gaiellales bacterium | reverse complement strand
GGGTGTCGCGCACCAGCCCGCGAGCCGTCTCGACGCCCTGCTCCGCGGCGTCACAAGCTTCCCCGGCAGAGGCCACGGCGGCGGTGGCGGCGGCCATCCGCTCGGTGAGCTCGGAGGCCCGAGTCCCAGCCGCCTCCAGCTCGTCGCGGGTGGTCTTCGCCGAAGCGACCAACGCCTCCAGCCGTTCGCCCAGCTCACTCGAACGAGCGATGCCGGATTCCAGCTCACGGCGCACGTTGGCGGCCTTGCCCTCGGCGTCGGCATGGGCGCGGCGCGCGTCGAGTGCAGCGGCCAGGGCGGCTTCGGACTGCGCGGCCGCCTGGGCGGCTGCGGCCACGTCGACATCGCCGATGGAAGCGGCTTCCGCCTCCAGTTCGGCGGCGAGGTCGTTCGCGGCCTGAGCCTCCTGCTGCGACCGGCGGGATGCGCCGCCCAGCGCCTCGGCCTCTGCCCGCCGCCGGCCGGCGCCCCGGTCGAGCCGCGCCAGCGCCGCCTCCATCCGGCCGGCCTCGGTTGCCAGCCGCTCACGTGACGACTCGAAGGCGTAGAACGCGCGCGCCGCCCGCTCCTGCTCCGCCGAGAGGCCGGCTAATTCCTGCTCCGCCGTCTCGCGGCGGGCGGCCACGCCGGCCGACTCCTTGGCAACCTCGCTCTGCAGCCGCGTCGCCGCCGTCAGCCGCTCGCGCAGGTCGAGCACGCGCCGGCGCTCGCCCAGCAGCTCCGATGACAGCAGCTCCACCCGGCCCTGGGCGATCTCGGCGCCCAGCTTGGCGGCGCGCTCGGCTGCGGTCGCCTGCATCGCCAGCGGGCGAAGGCGGGCACGCACCTCGCGCTCGAGGTCGCGGGCGCGCTCGAGCTCGGACGCCACCCGCGCCAGCTTCTGCTCGGCGCGCGTGCGGCGCCGCTGATACTTGCCCAGACCGGCCGCCTCTTCGACGAACCGGCGCCGCTCGTGCGGCTTCGAGAGCAGGATCTCCTCCACCTTGCCCTGACCGATCACGGAGTGCATCTCGCGTCCCAGGCCGGTGTCGGAGAGCAGCTCGAGCACGTCCAGCCGCCGCACCTTGGCTCGGTTCAGGAGGTACTCGCTCTCGCCGTCGCGGTACAGGCGCCGCATCACCGACACCTCGTTGAACTCGATAGGCAGGGTGCCGCACTCGTTGTCCAGCACCAGCTCGACCTCGCAGATACCGGCCGGCGGGCGGCTGTCGGAGCCGCCGAACAGCACGTCCTGACCGGTGGGCGCACGCAGCTGAGCGGGCGACTGCACCGCCATCGCCCACTGCAGGGCATCCGCGATGTTCGACTTGCCGCTGCCGTTCGGGCCGACCACCACCGCGATGCCCTCATCGAAACGCAGCTCGACGCCGTGGGCGAACGACTTGAAGCCCCGCATGCGAACCGCTTTCAGATACATCTCTCGCCTTTGCTCATCACGTCAGCGCCCTCAGCGCCTCCCGTGCCGCTTCCTGCTCGGATGCCTTCTTGCTGGAGCCCGAGCCCCTGCCCATCTCTCGCCCGTCCACGATCGCCGCTGTGGTGAAGAGACGGTCGTGGTCGGGGCCGATCGCGTCGACCAAGAGATAGGTTACAGACCACCCCTGACGTGCAAGCTCCTCCTGGAGCACCGTCTTGTGATCGACGTGTTCCTCGAGCACGTATTCGACCCGCCCCGCGAACGCCGCCACCACCGCGGCGGCCACGCGCTCGAAGCCGAAGGCGAGGAAGCAGGCCCCGATGGCGGCCTCGACCAGCTCGGCCAGCACCGTCTCGGAGGCCGCCAGCATGGGCGCGGTGGCGACAGCCGCGCTGCCGATGGCTGCAGCCTCCGCCTCCAGCAGCTCGCCCAGCCCGAGTCCGCGGGCGGCCGCGGCGCAGCCGGCACGTGAGACGACGTTGGCACGGAAACGCGCGAGATCACCCTCGCGGCGGTCGGGAAAGCGGCGGTACAGGTGCTCGGCGATGGACAGCGACAGCACGCTGTCGCCGAGGAACTCGAGCCGTTCATACGACCGCTCGCGCTCCACCACCCAGGAGGAGTGCGAGAACACCGCCCGCCGGCTCTCGGCCGGGAGGGCGTCGATCAGGGCCCGGAGCGGAGCCTCGCCCGCTGACGGCTCAGGCGTGCGACGTGACGTAGTCGACCGCCTGGCCGACCGTCTCGATCTTCTGCGCGTCCTCATCGGAGATCTTGACGCCGAACTGATCCTCGAGTTCCATGATCAGTTCGACCAGGTCCAGCGAGTCGGCATCCAGGTCTCCTTGGAACGACGCATCCTCCGTCACCTGATCCTCGTCCACGCCGAGCTGCTCCACCAGGATTCCCCGGACTCGCTCCACGGCCTCGTCACGATTCATATGCGTGCTTCTCCATTCTCCGATTCAGGAACGAGCGGGACTGTATTGACCTCGTCGCCTGCGTGCAAGTCCGTGCCGGACGCAGGAGCACCCAGACGCTGGGCCATACGGCCGACGATGTCGTGCTCGACACCCCGGGCGGCGACCGTGACGGCGTTGCGCACGGCCACCCGGCTGGAGTTGCCGTGGGCGATCACCGAGATGCCCCGCACGCCGAGCAGGTAGGCGCCGCCGTAGGTCTCGGGGTCGATCCGGTCGCGCAGCCCGCGCAGCGCCGGCATCAGCAGCAGGCCGCCCAGCTTGGCCCGCAGGCTCGAGCGGGCGGCGTCGCGCAGCTCGCGGAGCAGCATCGCGCCGGCGCCCTCCAGGCCCTTGAGCAGCACGTTGCCGGCGAAGCCGTCGGCCACCACCACCTGAAACTCGCCGGAGAGCGCGTCGCGGCCCTCGCAGTTGCCACCGAAGTTGATGCCTGAGGCGGCCAGCAGCGCGTGCGCCTCCACCACCTCGGAGGTGCCCTTGGTCGCCTCCTCACCCACCGACAGCAGCCCCACGTTGGGATTGGCGAGGCCCAGCACCTCCTCGGCGAAGATCGCGCCCATGATGCCGAACTGGCACAGGTTCTCGGGCTTGGACTCGGAGTTCGCGCCGGCGTCGATCAGCACGCAGGGGCCGCCACGGGCCGGCAGCGGCACCGCGATCGCCGGCCGGTGCACGCCCTTGACGCGGCCCATCGTCAGCAGCGAGGCGGCCAGCATGGCACCCGTCGACCCGGCCGAGATCGCCCCCTGAGCACGGCCCTCCCGCACCATCCGGCACGCCGTCACCATCGAGGAGCCTGGTTTGGCACGCACGGCCGCGGCCGGCTCGTCGTGGAAGTCGATCAGGTCAGGCGCCTCGACGATCTCGACCCCGGACACGTCGCCGTGCTCGGCCAGCTCGCGCTCCAGCTCCTGCGTGCGGCCGCAGAGCAGTACGCCGACGCCGTCATGGGCGGCGGTGATGGCTCCCGCAACCAGTTCGGCCGGCGCCCGATCGCCGCCCATGGCATCGAGCGCGATCGTGACCGTGGACATCGGCTCCGGTTACGCGCCGGGCGCGACGTCGGCCATCGGCTCGACCTCACGACCCCGATAGTGGCCGCAGT
>JAWVDZ010000346.1:0-2708 GCA_033856955.1 Gaiellales bacterium | reverse complement strand
CTGACCGCCCCCAGGCTGCGTGCGATGGTGCCGTGGCCCGACCGCGAGCACGGTGCCGTGCGCACCGCCACCTGCGATCTGCGCTACGCCGGCCAGGGCTTCGAGCTCGAGCTGCCGCTCGAGCCGGTGCGGACGCTGGCCGCTCGGTTTCACCAGCGGCACACCGAGCGCTACGGCTACGCCGACCGCGAGGGAGCGATCGAGCTGGTCAATCTGCGCGCCGCGCAGGCGATCTCTGCAGCGCCGTTCGAGCTCACAGGCCGGCCACGCACGCGGGCGGTGCCGGGACCGGCAACGGTGCACCTGGAGGGAGCCACGCTGTGGGTGGCGCCGGGCTGGACGGCGCGGCGCCGGCGCGACGGCGCATGGAGGGTGACGCGGTGATCGATCCGGCAACGCTTCAGGTGCTCGCCTCGGCGCTTCGCGGCGTGGCCGACGAGATGGGCGCGGGACTGATCCGGGCTGCCCACTCGGCCAACATCAAGGAACGGCGCGACTGCTCGACCGGACTGTTCGACCTCGACGGTCGCATGATCGCGCAGGCGGAGCACATCCCCGTCCACCTGGGCGCGATGCCTGACGCGGTGGCGGCCGTACGCGAGCTCGATCCCCGGCCGGGCGAGCTGTTCGTGATCAACGACCCGTTCACGGGAGGCACCCATCTTCCCGACATCACGCTCGTCTCGGCGGTGGACGACCTCGGGCTGCTGGTGTCGCGGGCTCATCACGCGGACGTCGGCGGAATGGCGCCGGGCAGCCTGCCGGCGCTGTCGCGCGAGCTGTATCAGGAGGGGCTCGTGATCCCGCCGATGCGGCTGACCGACGAGGTGCTGCAGCTGATGGTGGCGAACATGCGCCGGCCCACGGAGCGGATCGCCGATCTGCGTGCCCAGACCGCCTGCCACGCGATCGGGGCGGAGCGGCTGCGCGAGCTGGCCGAACGTCACGGCCGCACGCGCCTGCTGCGTGGAATGGCCGAGCTGCACGACTACGCCGAGCGGCGCATGCGGGCGGCGATCGGCGGGCTACCAAGCGGCGTCTACAGGGCGAGGGACGTGGTGGAGGGCGACGGCACGGACGGTCGCGACGTCGAGATCCAGGCCACCGTCACGGTGCGCGGCGACCGGGTCGAGGTGGATTTCGCCGGTACGGCGCCGCAGGTTGCCGGCAACGTCAACTGCCCGCTCTCGGTGACCCGCTCCGCCGTCTACTACGTGGTGCGGACGCTGTGCGCTCCCGATCTGGAGGCAAGCGGCGGCGCCTTCCTGCCGGTCAGGGTGACGGCCCCCGAGGGCTGCCTGGTGAACGCCCGCTTCCCGGCCGCTGTCGTCGCGGGCAACACCGAGACCTCGAGCCGGATCGTGGACGTCGTGATGGCGGCGTTCGGGCAGGCGGTGGACGTGCCGGCGATGGGACAGGGCACGATGAACAACCTGGTGGTGGGCAACGAGCGGTTCACCTACTACGAGACGCTCGCGGGCGGGCAGGGAGCCTGCGCCGATGCCGATGGGCCGACGGCGGTGCACGTGGCGATGTCGAACACGCTGAACACGCCGATCGAGGTCTTGGAGCGCGAGTATCCGCTTCGGGTCGAGCGGTATGCGATCAGGCGAGGCAGCGGCGGCGCCGGGCTCCACCGCGGAGGCGACGGCGTGGTTCGGGCGCTGCGGGCGCTGGAGGACTGCCGGCTCTCGATCCTCACCGAGCGGCGCCGCCACCCGCCACGCGGGGCCGCAGGCGGCGAGGACGGCGCCACCGGTGAGAACCGTCTCAACGGCCGCCGCATCGCCGCCAAGCTGAGCCTCGAACTCCATGCCGGCGACGTGATCGAGCTGCGCACGCCCGGAGGCGGCGGCCACGGCCCGCCGCCTGCCTAGGGTGACCAACGGGACGTCACAGCCGCGCAACGATTCCCCTCGACCACACGACAGGTGTTTGACTCCAATAATCGACGTGCAGCAGTTGCGACATTGGCACGGAACCCGGATCGGACTTACGGCGGCGTCACGGTCGTGTGGCTATCCAACTGGCACTTGGCGAGGCGGTGCGGTGGTCTGACGGTCGTAGAATCGGTGCGTGAGCACACTCGCCCCGCCCGTCCGGAAGCAGAAGCCGCGCCAGGCCGGCCCCGGCAGCGGTAGTGACCGACCGTGGCTCGTGATCGTCAAGAACGACAGCCACAACACGTTCGACGGCGTCGCCTTCGCGCTCGCCAGCACGATCCCCGGGCTCACGTTCGAAGGCGGAATGACGCTCGCAAACCGGATCCACACCTCCGGCCAGGCGGTTGTCTGGCGGGGCGAGCTGGAGCAGGCCGAGCTGTACTGGGAGCAGCTGGCGGGATTGGGCCTCACCATGGCGCCGCTGTCGCAGGGTGGATAGCGCGGCCGTGCTCGCAGCCTCCTTCGATGCCTGGCGTTTCGTGTTCGACCCGGAGTGGATCGTCGCGCTGGTGCTGTTCGCGGCCGGGTACTGGTGGGCGGCCTCGCTGCTGGGTGCCGCTCCCTGGCGGCGGGCGTGTTTCGTCGCCGGCCTTGCGCTGGTCGCAGCCGCCCTGCTTTCGCCGATCGAGCACGTCGCACTCCTCTCCATGCTCTCGTTCCACCTGCTCCAGAACGTGATGCTGGCCGACTGGGCGCCGCCGCTCCTGGTGCTCGGCCTTTCGCCGGCGATGGCCGCCGCGGCCGAGCGCCGCAACGCCTTCCGCC
>JAWVDZ010000345.1:0-2945 GCA_033856955.1 Gaiellales bacterium | reverse complement strand
GCGGAGGTTCGTCACCCTTTGAATGAGCTTGCCTGTCACGATCCAATCACCGCTGCGGAGAATGTGGAGCAGGCTCTTATTGACCTCCGGAGTCACCCGTAATGGAAACGGGCAGACGTCTCCGGCGGCATAGCTGGTGTCGGGGTTAGGCGGTAGAGGGATCGGCGGGGATCCCGATGCCGGCACCGCCCAGCACAACATGCAGAACGCTGCGGTCAGCGCCGCCAGTGTGGAAACCCGAAACTGGAGCATTCCCTCTTCCTCCAAGTCATGATCGTCACTGCACAGTGCCCGACGATGCAGCTACGCGCCAGCCGGGATGCCGCGGACTTCAGTGTCATCGTGGAGCCCCTCGTTCGGGGATGACGGTGACGGTCGACCCTCTCACTCCAGCGTGCCAAGTGTCAAGCGCCACACGCCTGTGAGCACCACGCTCGCTCCGCCTTTCCAACGGCAGTACCTTGCGCGCAAGTTCCGCGCAACCATGGGCTTTCGGCTTTGTAAACGGAGGGGGAGGGATTCGAACCCTCGGTACGCCTTGACGACGCACAACGGTTTTCGAGACCGCCGCATTCAACCGCTCTGCCACCCCTCCACGGGTGAGGCGCCGCCAAGTCTACCGCCTCTGGTAGCGTCCGCTGCCATGGCCGAACCCGCTCCCCAGACGCTGGATCTGACCGACGAACAGCGCGAGATTCAGGCGCTCGCGCGCGAGTTCGCGCGCACCGAGATCCGTCCGATCGCGGCCGAGGTGGACGAGAAGGACATCCACTGCCCGGTCGACGTGGTCTACCGCGCGGCCGAGATCGGGCTGACCTCGTTCATGCTGCCGGAGGACGTCGGCGGCGGCGGCATCGGCGACGTGTTCACGGGCTGCCTCGTCCAGGAGGAGCTGAACTGGGGCTGCGCGGGCATCGGCAACCTGATCACGTCGGGCGCGTTCTTCGCCCGTCCCTTGATCGAGGTCGGCACGCCAGAGCAGCAGCAGCGCTGGCTGGCGCCGCTCTGCGGCGACCGGCCGCCGCTCACCTCGCTGGCCTCGACCGAGCCGGGCGTGGGCTCCGACACGGCCGCGATGACCACCACCGCCGTCCCGCGTGGCGACGGCTACGTCCTGAACGGCCAGAAGACCTGGATCTCGAACGGTGGCCTGGCCGAGTACTACGTCATCTTCGCCACCGTCGCGCCCGGCACCGGCTCCAAGGGCGTGACCGCGTTCGTTGTCGAGAAAGGCGACGAGGGCGTGACCTTCGGCGAGCCGATGCGCAAGATGGGCCAGCGGGCGATCATCAACACCGAGGTCTTCCTTCAGGACTGCCCCGTCGGCGACGACCGCCGGCTGGGCGAGGAGGGCAAGGGCTTCTACAGCCTGATGCACACGTTCGACGAGTCGCGCATCCACCTCGCGGCATCGGCGATCGGCATCGCCCGTGCCGCCTACGAGTACGCGGTCGAGTACGCCAAGACCCGAAACGCGTTCGGAAAGCCGATCGGCCACCACCAGGCGGTGGGATTCCGGCTGGCCGACATGGCGACGCGGATCGACGCCGCGCGACTGCTCGCCCACCGCGCCGCCCGCCTGATGGACTCGGGCAAGCACGTCCCGGCTGAGGCCGCGATGGCGAAGCTGTTCGCGTCCGAGACGGCGACCTGGGTCACCTGGGCGGCGCTGCAGACGCTCGGCGGCTGGGGCTACTCGCGCGAGTACCCGGTCGAGAAGTGGTGTCGCGACGCCCGTCTGGAGGAGCTCGAGGAGGGCACCTCCGACATCCAGCGACTGATCATCAGCCGCTCGCTGCTTCGCTGAGCTGACCCCTACGCGGTCGCCGGGACGACGGCGCCCTCGTCGATCGGTGCGGTGCCGGTGTCGGTGAGCACGCGCAGTGCCTCGGCGGGAAGCTCGACGCGCACGGGGTCGCCCTGCTTGTAGGCCAGCTCGTCGCCGGTGTTCTGCACCAGTGCCTGCAGCTTGTCGCCGCTTGCGAGGCCGACGATCACCTGGTTCGAGTTGCCCAGGTAGATGACGCGCTCGACCATTCCGGGGACGCGGTTCTCACCGGTCGAGCCATGCGGCTCGAGGCGCACCCGCTCGGGGCGGATTACGATTCGCGTCTCGCCCGTGGTGTGGGTCTCGCCGCGGCCGGCGAACAGCTCGAAGTCGCCCAGCGAGACGCGGCAGCGGCCGTCGGAGTCGCCGTGCGCCGTCACCTGCATCAGGTTCGAGACGCCCAGGAAGTCGGCCACGAACGTGGTCGAGGGCTCTTCGTACACCTCGTGCGGCGGCGCCACCTGCTCGACCCGGCCCTCGCTCATCACGGCGATCCGGTCACTCATCGTCAGCGCCTCCTCCTGATCGTGCGTGACGTAGACGAAGGTGATGCCGACCTGCTGCTGCAGCGCCTTCAGCTCCACCTGAAGCGCCTTTCGCAGCTTCGCATCCAGCGCGCCCAGCGGCTCGTCCAGCAACAGCACAGCCGGCTTCAGCACCAGCGCTCGCGCCAGCGCGACTCGCTGCTGCTGGCCGCCCGACATCTGCGCCGGCTTGCGCTTCTCAAACCCCGTCAGCTGCACCAGTTCGAGCGCCTCGGCCACCCGCTGGCGGATCTCGTTCTTGGGCCGCTTCTGGCGCCGCAACCCAAACGCCACGTTGTCCTGTACCGAGAGGTGCGGAAACAGGGCATAGCTCTGAAACACGGTGTTGACGTTGCGCTTGTGGGGAGGCGTGAACGCCATGTCCTCGCCGTCCAGCAGAATCTGGCCGGCGGTCGGCTGCTCGAACCCGGCGATCATGCGCAGCGTCGTCGTCTTGCCACACCCCGACGGGCCCAGCATCGAGAAGAACTCTCCACCCGGCATGTCCAGGTTGATGCCGTCGACCGCGGTCACGTCGCCAAATCGCTTGACGAGATCGATCGTCTTTACTTCACCACCGGCCACGGCCACTC
>JAWVDZ010000344.1:0-3923 GCA_033856955.1 Gaiellales bacterium | reverse complement strand
GACTCGATCGAGGACATGCGGCTGCTGATGCACGACATCCCGCTCGGCGAGGTCTCGACCTCGATGACGATCAACGCCCCCGCCGCCGTCCTGCTGCTCCTCTACGAGCTGGTGGGCGAGGAGCAGGGCGTGGAGTCGCAGCAGCTGCGCGGCACCACCCAGAACGACATCCTCAAGGAGTACATCGCCCGCGGCAACTACATCTTCCCGGCCCGGCCCAGCATGCGCCTGACCGTGGACACGTTCAGGTACTGCACCGAGCGGCTGCCGCGTTGGAACACGATCTCGATCTCGGGCTACCACATCCGCGAGGCGGGCTCGACCGCCGCCCAGGAGCTCGCGTTCACCCTCGCCAACGGCATCGCCTACGTCCAGGCTGCCGTCGATGCCGGGCTGCCGGTGGACACCTTCGCCCGCCGGCTGTCGTTCTTCTTCAACGCGCACAACGACTTCTTCCAGGAGGTGGCGAAGTTCCGCGCCGCGCGCACGGTCTGGGCCGAGCTGATGCGCGAGCGGTTCGGGGCGATGGATGAGCGCAGCCTGATGCTGCGCTACCACGCGCAGACCGGCGGCTCCACGCTGACCGCCCAGCAACCGGAGAACAACATCGTGCGGGTCGCCATCCAGGCCTTCGCGGCGGTCTGCGGCGGCGGCCAGAGCCTGCACACCAACGGCTTTGACGAGGCCCAGGCGCTGCCCACCGAGCGAAGCGCGACGATCGCGCTTCGCACCCAGCAGATCCTCGCCACCGAGGCGGGCGCGACGAACACCGCCGATCCGCTCGGTGGCAGCTACTACATTGAGTCGCTGACGTCCGAGCTGGCCGGCCGGGCTCGGGCGCTGATCGCAGAGATCGACGGCATGGGCGGGGCGGTGGCCGCCATCGAATCGGGCTGGGTGCAGGACCAGATCGAGCAGGCCGCGTTCGAGCACCACCGCCGCGTGCAGTCGGGCGAGGAGGTGATCGTGGGCGTCAACCGCTGGACAGAGGAGAGCGAGCAGCCGATCCAGCTGCACACGATCGACCCCGAGGCGGAGCGGCGGCAGGTCGAGCGAACCGAGGCGCTGCGCGCGCGCCGCGACGGGGCGGTGGTCGAGTCGGCGCTGGCCGCCGTGGCGAGCGCGGCACACGGGGAGGACAACCTGCTGCCGCCGATGCGCGAAGCGCTTCGGGCCGAGGCGACGATCGGCGAGGTCTGCCAGGTGCTGCGCGACGAGTGGGGCACCTACGACGGCCAGCGCGCGCGGGGGTGAGAACGTTGACGGGGTGTGACCCGGTTCGGGATCAAACGCCAATCTGACACCGCGCCATGCTGCGCCGCGCACGGGCGAGGTCTGATCCCCCGCCGCCCGAGGAATCGCGAATTCCGTAGCGGTTCGCGGATTTGGATCCGGATTACCGCAATCCACGGTCGACCGATTGCGGTAACTCGCAAAAAAGCGGGGTCAGACCCCCCGATCTTGTTGCGCGAGCGTGACGGGATCGTTGCGGCGGTGGCTCACGCCGGTGACCTCAATTGGCGCCGGCCGGTCGTGAAGCGGAACGGGGTCAAACCCGTTCGGGGTCAGACCTCAGTCTCATGCCGACATGCGGCACCGCCCTGTAACCTCTGCGGACATGGATCAGCGCTTCGCGTTCATGCTCGGCACCGGCCGCTGCGGCTCCACCATCGTCGGCCAGGTTGTGGCGATGCACCCCGATGTTGGCTTCATAGCCAACGTCGATGATCGGCTGGCCGGCTTCAACCGCAAGGGACGGCTCAACAACCGCATCTACCGCTCGCTGCCGGCGCCGCTCCAGAAGCAGGGCGGCCGCCGCGGCGGTGGCGGCCAGGGCCGGCTGACGGCCGGCGTGCGAAGCGTCGCGATGACGCCCTCGGAGGGCTACCGGCTGCTCGACCGCCAGGTTTCGCCGATGCTCTCGAAGCCCTGTCGCGACCTCGTTGCGGAGGACGCCTCGGCGTGGCTTTCGGGCCGCCTGCGCGGCTTCTTCGAGCAGCGCGCGGACGCCCAGGGCCGCGACCTCTTCCTGCACAAGTTCACCGGCTGGCCGCGGGCCGGGCTGCTGCACGCCGTGTTCCCGGAGGCACGTTTCGTGCACGTCGTCCGCGATGGCCGGGCCGTCGCCAGCTCGCTCGTCCAGCAGCCGTGGTGGGCCGGGTTCGGCGGGCCGGAGGCGTGGACGTTCGGCCCGCTGGCGGACGAGGATGCCGCACTCTGGCGCGAGTCGGGGCGGTCGTTTCCGGTGCTCGCCGGCCTGGAGTGGAAGCTACTGATGGAGGCATTCGACGAGGCGCACTCTCGCCTTCCCGCCGAGAGCTGGCTGGAGCTGCGCTACGAGGACGTCGTCGAGCGGCCGCGGGAGCAGGTCGGACGGCTGCTCGACCACCTCGGCCTGGAGTGGAACGACGCCTTCGAGCGCGCCTTCGCGGCCCTCGAGTTCACCCCCGCTCGAGCAGACGCCTACAGGGACGAGCTGGCGCCGCGCGACGTGGAGATGCTCGAACGCGTGCTGGGCCCGGCGCTCGCGTCTCACGGCTACCAGCCGGGCGGGTGACGGCGAGGCCCAAACGCGGCTCGCCACGCCCGGCGGTCCCGGTGGCGGGCCTGCTGGGACTCGCGCTGGCCGCGATCCCCGTTCTGGCCGCCGTCCGCCTGGCCGGTGACGGAGGCGGCTACACGATCGACGAGTGGGGGCTGTGGGCGGCGGCCACGCTGGCAGCGGCCGGGATGGCGCTGGTCGCCCAGCCGCGGTCGACGCTGTCGGGCGTGCAGCGGCTGCTCCCCCTCGCCCTGGTCGGCCTGGCGGTGTGGAGCCTGGTCTCGATCCGGTGGGCGGCCTGGCCCCAGAGCGCGCTGGTCGAGGCCGACCGGTACCTGTTCTACGCCGGGGCGGCGACCCTGATGCTGGTGGCGGTGACGACGCCCGGCTGGCGCCGGCTGCTGGTGGCCGTGGTCGCGGCGGCCACCGCGGTGCCGGCGCTGCTGGTGACGGCCAAGCTGGTGACTTCACACAACGCCCTGTCGCTGTTCGACGCCGGCCGGCTGGTGGGCGACGTTGGCTACGGCGGCGGGCTGGCCGCGGCTGTCGCGATCGGCTTCTGGCCACTCGTCTCGCTGGCCTCCGACCGCGCGATGCCGAGGGCGCTGCGGCCGCTGGCCGCGCTGGCGGCGGGGCTGGTGCTGGCGACCGTCGTTCCCACCGAGGCACGGGCGGCGGTGTGGGCGCTGGCGCTCTCGGCGATCGCCTACTTCGCGCTCTGCCCGACTCCGATCCGCAGTGCGACGATCGCCGCCGCTGCCGCCCTGCCCACTCTGGCCCTGTGGCACGATCTGAACAACGTCTTCTCGGCCGGTGGGTCCGGCAGTGCGGATCCCGACCTGCTGGGCCAGTCGATCCTGCGCGTGGCGCTGATCGCGGGCGCCGTCGGAGTCGGCCAGGTGCTGCTGGACGAGGCGGTGGAGCTGCCCGCGGCAGGACGGCGCGCGGTGGCAATCGCCGGTACTGCGGCCGTCTGCCTGATGCTGGTGGTGGGTGCGACGGCGGGGTACGCGAAGACAAACGGTCACCCGGTGGGATGGGCTCGCCACAGCCTCCAGTCGACGGTCGACAAGGTCGGCACCGAGAGCGGCCAGGCCGCCGCCACCGGCCAGGCCGAGAGCCGGTTCGGGTCGCTCGACACCGGGCGCTACGACCTCTGGAAGGTGGCGCTTCGCGGCTTCAGAGAGCGGCCCGCGCGGGGCTATGGGGCCGGGAACTTCGGCTACCTGAACGTCCACATCGGCCACCCGTTCCTGTTTCCTTTCCAGGCCCACAGCCAGCTGCTGGAGGCGATGTCCACGCTTGGGGCACCGGGACTGGCGCTGTTCCTGCTCGTGCTCGGGCTGCCGCTTGGGGCGTGCCTGCGCGTTCGCCTCTCGGC
>JAWVDZ010000343.1:0-10276 GCA_033856955.1 Gaiellales bacterium | reverse complement strand
GCTGCTGCTGGCCTCCCGACAGTCGGTCGGGGTACTCGTCGCGCTTGTCGGCCAGTCCGAAGCGGTCGAGCAGCTCGACCGCCTCCTGCTCGGCCAGCGCCTTGCTCAGGCCCATCACCATGCGCGGCGCCAGGGTGACGTTCTTCAGCACCGTCATGTGCGGGAACAGGTTGAAGGCTTGGAAGACGATGCCGACGCCCTGGCGCACCTTGTTGGCGTTGACGTTGCGGCCGGTGATCTCCTCTCCCTGCAGCACGATCGATCCTCCGTCCACCTGCTCCAGAAGGTCGATACAGCGAAGCAGCGTCGACTTCCCCGAACCTGACGCACCGATCAGGCAGACGACCTCGTGTTCGGCGACGTCCAGATCGATGCCGCGCAGCACCTCCAGGCTTCCGAACGACTTTCGCAGCGAACGCACCTGCAGGACCGGGTCGGCAGCGCTCATCCCAACCTGCCTCCCTGCTGCCGCCGCCGGTCGCGGACGATCAGCCAGTCAGTCAGCCGTGCCAGTGGGATCGTGATTGCGATGAACAGCACCGCCGCGCCCAGGTACGGCGTGTAGTTGAAGTCAGCGTTGACGCTGATGTTCGAGCGCTGGAATGCCTCAACCGGCCCCAGCAGGCCAAGCAACGCGGTGTCCTTCTGCAGTCCGATGAAGTCGTTCAGCAGAGGCGGCACCACCCGCCGGATGGCCTGCGGTAGCACCACGTATCGCAGCGTCTTGCCACGCGACAATCCAAGCGACCGGGCGGCTGCCTCCTGGCTGGGGTGCACCGATTCGATGCCGGCCCGGTACACCTCCGTGACGTACGCGGTGTACACCAGCACCAGCCCAACTCCACCCCAGAAGAGGGCGTCGTTGGGCACCGACGACAACTGCAGGCCGGGCACCCCGAAGCCGAGCAGGAAGATCACCAGGATGGTCGGGATGCCGCGGAAGAAGTCTGTGTAGACGATCGCGAGCGCCCGCAGCGGAAAGAACACCGGCCCCGGGAGACTCCGGATCACCGCGATTCCCAGAGCCAGGATCAGGATCGCGACCTCGAGAATGCAGAACACCTTGACATCCAGCAAAAAGTGGCGGGCAGTGTCGGGGAACGTGGAGCGGAACTCCGAGACGTTGAAGAACGAGGCCCTGACCTTGGGCCAGCCGGGCGAGTTGATGACGACCAGGACGATCGCGCCGAACACGACCGCGGTGCTGAGCAGCGCAACCCCGACGTAGCTCGCGCTCGACGAGGGCCGGCCGAGGATCCTCGAACGTCGGCTACCGGACTCCGTGATCCGCTCCTACTTGAGAACCGGCGCCTTGGCCACGCTGGAGAGCCACTGATCCTGAATCTGCGCCAGCGTACCGTCCGCCTTCAGTGCTGCGATCGCTTTGTTCACGCATGGGGTCAGCGAACTGCCCTTGTCCAACACCATGCTGAAGTGCTCCGGGCTGCTCGGATCGGCTTGGAACTGGCCAACCAGGTCACCGTTCGAGAGCTGAATGTCGGCGATGTAGTACGCGCTCGGGAAGTCGGTGATCAGGCCGTCGATCTGCCCTGCCTTCAGCGCTGCGATCGCGTCATTGGTTGTGGTGTAGGTCTGTGCCTCGCTGCTGGGCTGGATGGTGCTGGTGATGAAGTCGTAGTTGGTGGTGCCGATCTGAGCGCCCAGCTTGTAGCCCTTGAGATCGGCGATGCTCGTGGCACCGTCGATCGGGTTACCCTTAAGTGCGACCACAGCCTGGTTGACGTTGTAGTACGAATCACTCAGGTCTGCGAACTGTGCGCGCTTCGCGCTGTAGGAGACCTGGGCCAGATAGAAGTCGAAGTTCTTCGGTCCGGGCTTGAAGGAGCTGTTGAAGTGTGTCACCGACCAGGCGACTTTGTCGGCCGGGAAGCCCATCTTCTCTGCTACCGCGTAGGCGACCGCGTCCTCAAAACCCTTGTTCGCGTACGGGTCGTTGTTGTACTGACCCGTCCAGTCATGCCCGGGGCCACCGGCGAAATAGGGGAAGAACGCAGGGTTGTCCGTCCCGATCGTGATCGTGCCTGACGCCAGCGTCTGCAGGCTGCCGACGGCGCAGGGATCCGTCGCGGTGCTGCCGGATGGCGCCGAGCCGGATGAGGATCCGCTGGAGCTGCCGCATGCCGACGTGGCCAGCGCGAACGCGGCGAGGGCGATGATCAGGAGCTTGCGGGGCATCTCAGGAACCCTTTCGTGGCGACCGTACGAGCGCGCGGAGACTACCACGGTGGTGTGCCGGGGAGGGGTCAGACCCCGTTCGGGGTCAGACCCCAACCTTGCGAGCGCGAGAGGGGTCTGACAGCGGTCCGCTCGATCAGCTCCGCAGCCGCGCGACCAGCTTCGCCAGCACGGCTTCGCAGCGCTCAAGCTGCTCGATCGCGATCGACTCGCCCGGCCGGTGGGCGTCAACGATCTCGCCGGGGCCGCAGACGGCGGTGGGGATCCCGAGCTCGGCGTACAGTCCGGCCTCGGTGCCGAAGTCGATCGCGGGCCCCGGTTCGGCGTCCAGCAGCTCCGCGAAGGGGGCGGGGTCGCCGTCCAGCGCGGGGTAGCTCGCGAGCAGCTCGAGCTCAGCCGGCGCGAGATCCGGCAGCAGCGAGGCGGGATCGTCGCCGGGCAGATTTCGCACCTCGAACTCGACCGTGCAGCGGTCGGGAACGATGTTCAGCGCCACCCCGCCGTGGATCGGCCCCACCGAGATGGTGGAGTGGGAGATCGCGAAGCGGCCGTCGCGACGGCCGGACGCCGCCAGCTCCCGTCCCCGGTCGCGCAGTGCCAGCACCAGCTCGGCGGCACGCTCGACCGCGTTGTCGGCGAGCGGCGCCTCGCTCGAGTGGCGGGCGATGCCCTGCAGCGTTGCGCGCTGTGCCAGCTTGCCCTTGTGGGCGGTGACGAGCCGCATCCCGGTCGGTTCGCCGACGATGCAGACGGCGGGCAGCGACGGCAGCGCGCTCACCGCAGGCAGCAGGTCACGCACGCCGACACAGCCGATCTCCTCGTCCGTCGAGACGGCCAGGTGAAGCGGCCGGCGCAGATCCGCGGCGGCCGCGATCGCCGTCATCGCACAGGCGAGAAAGCCCTTCATGTCGGCGCTGCCCCGCGCGGCCAGCCTGCCGTCCACGTGTTCGAGGATCCAGGGGTCACTCGTCCAGCCGTCGCCGGCCGGGACAACGTCCATGTGCGCCGCGAGCAGGATGCCCGCGCCCTCGGCCGGCCCGCGGGTCGCCAGCAGGTTGATGCGCCCATCATCGCCCGGCACCGCGTCGCAGGCCACGCCGCGCTCGCGCAGCCAGCCCTGCACGAAGCCGGCGATCTCACCGTTCGGCCCTCCGGGGACGCTGGGGAACGCGACCAGGCGCTCGAGCAGCGCCCACCGGTCGCTCAATGGTGGTCGCAGTTCGTCGGGTGGGGCGGCGGAACGTCGAGCGCCGGATTTCGGTCGAAGAAGCCGACCGGGCGCAGGTGGAAGCCGCAGTAGGCGACCGGCATCACCGGCCAGTCCTCGAGCCGCGGCACGTGGTGGGCGCCGAACGTGTACCAGAGCACCACGTCCTCGTTCTCGAGCGGGCGGTCGGCGGCCGTCCAGCGCGGCAGGCCGTCGCCGCCCTCGTGCTGGTTGGGATACTCACCGGCGGGATACCGCTCGTCGCGGCGGTAAGGCGTCACCCACAGATGGTGGTCGAGGTGGCCTGCGCGGCGGCGGAACTGCGAGTCCGGGTGCGCCATCGGCGCGACGTTGTCCCCCGGCACCAGCTCGAAGGCGACCGGCTCTCCCATGCGGTTGGTGTGGGCGGGGTTCTCGACCCGCCATCGCCGTGCCGTCAGCGGCGAGACCTGGCGCTTGGCCTGCGACTCGCTGGCGAAGCTCAGCCGCTGGGTCGAGAACGCGGAGCCGTCCGGGTTGTCCGGTCCCAGAGGATCTGCGCTCGACTCGATCTCGTAGGCCACGTTCTGCTCGCCGTCCACGTCCATGTCCAGGCGGGCGGTGAGGAAGTGCTGGTGGTAACCGGCGGCCACTCCCGGCTCGACCAGCGTGGCGTGGCGTGGGCTGGAGTCCTCCGGCACTCCGGCGGTCAGCACGATGCCGGTCAGCTTGCTCTCGAACTGGATCGTGCCGTCCTGGTAGAGGTACCAGAAGAACCCGTACTCGTAGTTGCCCACCGTGGCAATGCAGGAGATCACAAGCCGTCGGGACCGGGCGACGTCGGTGCGTCCGGTGTTGTCGTCGTGGTGCTTCCAGAGGATGCCGTAGTCCTCCTCGTGGATGCAGATGGCGTTCCTCAGCGGGACCACGTTGCCGGCGTTGTCCACATAAGCCGCGTCCATGTACGTGATCTCGCCCACACAGTCGCAGCCCAGCTCGAGCGCGTTGACGAGCTGGCCCATGCCGTACTCCCCGGTGTCGAACACGTTCTTGAAGTGCACCGTCGGGTTGGGGTCGCCGTAGGGGATCACCAGCTCGGCGATCGAGGCCCGGTGGCAGATCGGCCGCAGCCGCTCGCCGTCGCGGTAGCCGATCTCGTGCAGCACCAGGCTCTCGCGGTGCGAGAAGCCGATCCGCAGATCCCACTTCTGCCACATCATGTGGTTGCCCTCGAGCACGAAGCTGGGCCCGTCCGGCTGGGTGATCTCGATCGGGCGCAGGTCATCGCGGTAGCCCTCCCCGCCGCCGTCGCGGTAGTCCGCGTCCTGGTCGGGCACGGGCAGCGGGCCGTGGTCGTCCACTCGCACGACCCGCATCTCGGCCAGGTCGATCACCGCCACCAGACCGCCGATCGGCCGCGCGTAGGGGTTGACGTCGTCCAGGTCGCGGCGCATCCACGCCAGGCAGCGGGCAACGCGGCGGTCGCCGCCCTCGAATGCGCCCACCGTCCACGGCTCGATGTGCACCAGATCGACGTCGTCTCCCTCGATCCCGCGCCGCGCCAGCGCCGCACGGAAGTCGGGATCGCGGCGGCAGACGTCGCCGGCCTCGAAGTACTCGATCATGCCGACCGCCGGGTGCTGCCCCTCGAGGTCGGTGCGCGAGGTGACGCGGCCGTCCGCGATCGAGACCACCAGCTCCATGCCCACGCCGCTTCGGCTGTCGAGCAGCACCACCATCGCCTCGCGGGGCGGCCGGCCGCCGCCGTCTCGCCACTCGCGCAGCTCCGCCTTGTCGGGCTCGCGCAGGTCGACGCTGATAACGCGCCCGCCCTCGGCGAGCACGCCGTCGCCGCGCATGATCTCTACGGCACGGCCCAGTTCGGCGGCCGTCAGCGGGTCGAGCGGGTGGGTGGTCGAAGTCTGGGGATCGGCGGCGGTTGCGTCCAAGCTGGTCACTCCTCGGGGCTGAGCATGCCGGGCACGCCGGCCGGCGTGATCGAGCGGTGGCAATGCTCCTTGAAGGCTGTCAGGGTGCGAGTCTCGCGGATGCCGCGCAGCGATGCCAGCCCGAGCCGCATCGGCCGCAGCTGCTCGCGCAGCGGCAGCGTCACCACGCGGCCCCCGTCCAGTGCGGTGTCGGTACGCGGGCGGGCGTTCACGATCGCGTAGCCAAAGCCGTTTGCGACCAGCGTGCGGATCGTCTCGGGGTGCTCCGAGCGGGTGGTCACGTTCGGCTCCAACCCGGCTTCGGTGAACAGCGAGAGGAAGTACTCCCGGCTGGTGGGGAGGTCGAGCAGGATGTGCGGCTCCGGCGCCAGCTCCGCCAGCGAGACGCGCTTTCGCAGCGCCAGGCGGTGATCGGCGGCGACCAGGGCGTGGGGCGGCAGGTCGGCCAGCGGCTCGAAGTCGATGTCCGCCGGGAGCTGAAGGTCGTAGGTCAGCGCGACGCTGGAGAGGCCGCCCCGCAGCCGCTCGAGCAGCCCCTGCTGGTGCGACTCGACCAGCTCGACCTGGACGCGCGGGTGCTCGGCGCGGAACTCGCGCACCAGGCTCGGCGTGACCAGCGGTGCCAGCGTCACCAGACAGGCCAGATCGAGCGTGCCGGCCACCTCGTCGCTGAGCGTGGTCGCGAACCGCTCGACCTCGGAGGCGTGGCGAAGCAGCGTCTTTGCCTCGGCGAGGAAGCGCCGGCCCTCCGGCGTCAGCGACAGCCCCTGGGCGTGATGCCGCACGAACAGCTGCACCCCCAGCGTGCGCTCCAGCTTGGCGATCGCCGCCGAGACGGTCGGCTGGGTGCTGTGCGAGCCGGCGGCGGCGCGGGTGACGCTGCCCGACTCACCGGCCGCGACGAAGTACTCGAGCTGGCGGAAGGAGAACCTCATCGGTTGCCCGGCACGCCGTAGCTCGGCGCGGCGTCGGGATCGAGTGCGCGGGTCACGTATGCCTCGGCCTGCGGCTTCCACAGCTGCCACAGCTCGGCCAGGCGATCGATCGGCGCGTCGTCCCAGTCGACGCGAAGGTCGGTCTGCGGCCACGACACCTTGTCGCAGACCAGCATCCCGGCCGAGCGCACGGGGCCCTCCTCGCCGCCCGCCTCCAGCCCCGCCCGCAGCGCGGCCAGTAGCCGGTCGCCGAGATGCTCGTCGACCCGCGCCGCGAACGCGGCCAGCATCGCCGCAGGTACGTCTTCGCCGGCAAGCAGGTTGCCGGCCGCGGCCGAGCCGACGCCCAGCGCGGTGCCGTGCCGCCCCAGCGTCCGCTCGCCTGAGAACGCGCCGCTTCCACCGACCGCGTCGACGGCGGTCAGCTGCCGGTGCTGCGCATGCGGTGCCTGGGCGGCGACGGCGGCCACCGCCTCGCGTGCCGAGCGGCCCGACTCCATCAGCTCGAGCATCAGCGGCCCCAGCCGGGGATCGGTGACGTTCTGGGAGGCGGCCGCGCCGACGCTCGCGCGGGCGTGCGCGCAGCGCGCGGCCACGGCCGGGCTGGACGACGAGACGACCACGCCCACCATGCCGGTGCGGGCGCAGCGGCCGACCAGCGAGAAGGTCACGCCCGCTCCGCGGGGATCACGGCCGTGGCGTCGATCTCGACCACCCACTCGGGCCGTGCCAGCGCTGTCACGATGATCCCGGTGGAGACCGGAAACACGCCCTTCAGGCGCCGCCCCATCACGCGGTAGACCGGCTCGCGGTAGCGGATGTCGGTCAGGTAGACGACCACCTTGACGATGTCCTCCAGCCGCGCCCCGGCCTCGTCCAGCAGCATCGCGATGTTGTCCATCGCCCGCTCCGCCTGGGCGGCCGCGTCGCCCACGCCGACCGACTCGCGGGTCTCGAGATCCTGGCCGATCTGTCCCCGCAGATAGACCGTGTTGCCTGCGCGGACAGCCTGGCAGAGGTCGTTGTCGAGGTTCTGCTCGGGGTAGGTCTTGGCGGTGTTGAAGGGGCGGATGCGGGTGTGGCTCATGCCCGCCCCCCCACGGGATCGGCCAGCACGCGCTCCGACAGCCCGGCCGACTTCTGCACGTAGCCGAGCGGCACCGAGAAGTCGAAGTTGCGGTAGACGGCACCCAGGTGGGCGAACGGCGGCGACTGCGCGAACAGCTGGAACGTCAATCGGTGCCCGGCGTAGTCGGAGTTCAGCAGGTCGCGGGCGAAGGCCAGCAGCCGGCGCCGGTCCTCCGCCTGCCACTGCTCGTTGATCGAGTAGAACTTCTCCATCCAGGGCGCCGTCTCCGGGTTCGCGAACGTGGCCGAGTCGGGCGTCACGCAGATCTGCCCGCCCACCAGCTCGCGGGCGATGTGCATCATCGCCGGCAGCTGCGAGCAGGCCAGCACGCGGCCGGTGTAGAGCAGCGATTGGTTGGGCATCAGCAGCCCGCCGGGCGACGTCTCCGCCTCGGCGATCGCGGCCGTCAGGTGGGCGTTGATGCCCTCGCGGTAGCAGGCCAGCGTGGCCAGCTTCTCCTGCACGGCCTGCTGGCGCTCCAGTCCGGTCTGGCGGACGTTGAACAGCGCCGCCCCGATCAGCATGTCGGCGGTGCGCTGGATCCGCTGCACGAAGGGGAACGCGCTGTAGCGGTGCAGGGTGGCGCGGATGAAGGTGGCGGCGCGGGTGTGGCGGTAGAACAGCACGTTCTCCCACGGGATCTCGACATCGTCGAACACGACCAGCGTGTCCACCTCGTCGAACCGGTTCGCCAGCGGGTAGTCGGCGGCCGGCGCCCTCCCGGAGAAGCCGGTGCGGCAGATGTGCTTGACGCCGGGCGCGCCCATGTCGCAGATGAACCCCAGCGCGTAGTCCGACAGCTCGCTGTCGCCCCAGTTGGCGATCGTGGGCTTGACGAAGGCCTGGTTGGCGTAGGCGGCTGCCGTCTCGTACTTGGCGCCTCGAACGACGATGCCGTTGTCGGTCTCGCGCACCAGGTGCAGCAGCATGTCGGGATCCTGGTCCTGCGGGCGCTTCGAGCGGTCGCCCTTGGGGTCGGTGTTGGCGCTGACGTGGAACGGGTCGTCGTGCAGCACGCGTGCGATGTGGTGCTCGATGTTGGCCGAGAACTGGGGATCGACCTCGTTCAGCACGTCGCGGCCGTCGTACAGCGACCACATCTCGCCCACAGTCTCGTCGCCGACCCGGATCACGACGCCGCCGACGTCGTCCATCACCGCGTCCACCGCCTGCCGCTTGGCGTGCCAGTCGTCGCGCGTGAAGGGCAGCCGAAGCCCGATCGCGTTCTGCTCGCCCTGCTCGTCGGTGTACGCCATCACGTCGCTGGTGGCCGGGTCGTGCGCCATGTCGTAGATGCGTGCGCGGATGTCGACCAGCGGACGGAACGAGGGATGGGTGGTGACGTCGGTGACGCGCTCGCCGTTGATCCAGACCTCGCGGCCGTCCCTGATCGATTCGCGGTACTGCTCGCCGGTTCGGATCATGCGGGCTTCTCCTGCTCGTGGGATGTCCAGTATCAGCGATGTCGCCGCATTTGGAAAGGAGATTCTCTCATCCTAATGGATCGTCGAAATCGATCCAAGTGAGATCCGGTCTAGCCCACCAATCAGGGCTTTCTGTGAGGAACCTGACAGTCGGGACCCCCCGGGCGGGGGAGGGCAACGTCCCCATTTCGACCGACGATGCAATGAAGGCCGGCGATCTGCGCCGGTTGTTGTCTGTGCAGTCGACTCCAGGAGCATGTGCCCCCAATATGCGGCGATCCATTCGCACAACCCCCCTGTTCATCGCCATGGTCGCCGCGCTCGCGTTCGCGGTGCCCGGCTACGGCGCGCTGACCGCGCCTACCGGCACCACCACAAGCGTCGGCGAGCCCGTCCCCGCCTTCTCCTGGACCCCCGTCACCGGCGCCGACCACTACACGTTCGAGATCGTCTCGGGCAGTTCGCTCCCGGGTACGCCGCTGGTCTCGATCACGACCAAGAACACCCGCGCGACGCTGACGCAGACGATCTCGGACGGCCCGTACACCTGGCACGTCCGGGCCGTGACGGCCACCGGTACCAACGGGCCGTGGTCGAATCCGGTCACCTGGACGAAGACCGGCACCGGGCCGAACCTCCTCAGTCCTGCACCGTCGGCGACGATCACGTTCCCCAGCCCGGTACTGCTCACGTGGGACCCGGTCGACGGTGCGTACAACTACGTCGTCTCGATCGCCGACTCGTCCAACATGGCGAACGCCAACACGGCCACCACTGAGGCCACCAGCTACTCGCCCGGTTCATGGCTGCCGCCCGGAGTTCACTACTGGACCGTGACGGCGAAGGATGCCCGCGGCAACCCGGTCGGCACCTCGCCGGTCGGTGCCGGTTCCTCCTTCACCTGGGTCTGGCCGTCGACGGTTACCGGCCTCTCGGTAAACAGCGCGATCGACATCTCGGCCGGCGCCACCGCGCAGTGGACGATGTACGACCCGCAGTTCAGCTGGACGCCGGTTCCCGGCGCCGTCAAGTATCAGGTCGAGGTGAACACCGACGACATCAGCTGGTCGGGCGGCTCCAAGGTCTGCTGTTCGGACACGTTTGCGACCACGCTCACCCCCAAGGGCCTGCTGCCGAACGCCATGTACGGCTGGCGCGTGCGCGCGATCGACGCCTCCGGCTATGCCGGTGCCTGGACCGTCGGCACCAACTTCTCGCAGTCCTATGACAGCTTCGTGACGGCGCCGCCGTCCACGCCCAGCGTCGCCAACCTTCGGATGGCGGACAACCTCACCGACCCGGGGACGGACGCCGATCTCGGCACGGCCGGCTACCAGACGCACGTTCCGGTCGTGAAGTGGGATGCCGTGCCGGGAGCCTCCGGCTACGACGTCCTGATGGTCGAGTACTTCGGCGGGCAGTGCCAGTGGACGACCTCAGCAATCCCGCGATGGCAG
>JAWVDZ010000342.1:0-3610 GCA_033856955.1 Gaiellales bacterium | reverse complement strand
CCCCGCAGCTGCGAGTACACGACGTGCTCGTCACGCAGGAAGCCCGCGGTCTCGTCCGTCACGGCCAGCTTCGCGAACACGCGCCGGCCATCCGCCAGCGTCACCGACCGCCGGTCGATCAGGCTGTAGCCGCGGCCCAGCACCGGCCGCGTCTCCACCGGCGGCGAGCCGACCAGGGCCGCCAGCCGAGCCTCTACCGGCTCTCCAGCCAGGCCCGCGCCGTCGTGTGCTCGGAGTGGGCCTCCTCGCCCGCCAGCTCGGCGCGCAGCTCGCGCACGACGCCGTGGCGCTCGGCCAGCACGTCGTGGTTGTGGATCGTCTCGAAGTTGACCTGCCGGGCCAGCACGAAGCAGCCGTCCGAGAGGTCGGCATAGTGATCGAGCGTGCCCGCCACCATCAGCCGCACCGAGTCCTCGACGAAGCGCGGATGCAGGTGGGCCTGCTCGACCACGTACAGCTCGTCGGGCCGCTTCAGCAGCTCGAAGATCGGCGCGCTCATCGACCGCTCGGCGATCCCGATCAGGTCGCGGGCGTCCACCTCGCGCGTGGTGCCCAGCATCAGCGTCGCCTCGGCTCGCTGGTTGTGGGTGGCGGCGGGCAGCAGCGAGAAGATCTCGTCGATCTGGCCCGACTCGTAGCCGGCGTCGCGCAGCCGCTCGCCGGCCCGCTCGCGCACCAGCCCCTGGGCGCAGGGACACGCGTTCAGGCCGCGCACCTCGACGCCGACCATCCTACGGGCGGTCTTGCCGTTGGCCAGCGCCTGTCCGATCAGGGTGTAGATCTCCTGCGTGGGCAGGTCGGTGACCGGCGTGCGCCGTGTGACCGGGAACTTGGCCTTGATCGTGACCTCGCTTCGCACCGCCTGCTGGCGCTCGACGATCTGGGCCGCGATGTGCTCGGCCAGGTCCTCGACGTGCAGCGATTCGCCGATCACGACCTGGTCGATGGCCTCGGCAACGGTCTCGGGGAAGCGCGACATGTGGACGCCCTTCTGGGACGGGTCGAGGTCGACGAAGGCGTCGATGTCGGCGTAGTAGACGAGCTCGGTGCCGGCGTGCGCGATCCGGATCACCTTGTGCACGCCGGTCACGCCGGCCCGCGTCAGCGCTAGGTGCACCTCCGGCTCCGCCGCCTGCAGGTCATGGGTGAATGTGCCGGTCTGTCCTTCGATCATTGCGCACATCGTAGCCACCTTGTCTCTCTCTCACTCCCGCAATAGCCGGGAGAGTCGCCGATCGGCCAGCACCCGGCCCTCGGTCTGACAGGCGGGGCAGTAGTAAAGAGTGTGTTCGTCAAACGAGACGAATCGGATTTCATTCCCGCAGCGGGGACATTCCTCTCCGGCGCGATCGTGAACCGCGTACCCGCGGGCGGCCTTGGTGGCCAGACCGGCCTGGCTGAACGGCACCAGCCGCTCGACCGCGTCGCTGAGCAGGCCCGTGATCGCCTCGTGAAGCCGCTCCAGCTGCTCGTCGGAGAGCGTCGTGCTGCGGGCGTAGGGCGAGAGCCGAGCGGCGTGCAGGATCTCGTTCGCGTATGCG
Organism: Gaiellales bacterium; assembly: GCA_033856955.1. GTDB lineage: Bacteria > Actinomycetota > Thermoleophilia > Gaiellales > JAICJC01 > JAICYJ01. Next base: position 2,069 of record JAWVDZ010000342.1, on the reverse strand, counting down.
CGGCCGATGCCGGCGATTGCCCGCTGGTCGCGCAGGAAGGCGTGCAGCTGGTGGGGGTGCTCGGCCAGCGCGGTGCGCAGGGACTCGACGGTGAAGTCGGGATCGAGCGGCTCGGGGCCGAGGTGGGCCAGCTCGGCCTCGACCGCCTGCGGCTCGAGCAGCCATGCACCCGCCCGCCGCTTCTTGCCCGGCTCGCTCATCGCCAGCTGCAGTCCGTCGGCAAAGGCGATCGCGAGCACCGCGGAGCGGGGGCGGGCTTCGCCCACCGACAGCCGCCCGGCCGACATCAGATGCAGCATCAGCACGGGCCCGGAGTCGGTCTCGAACAGCAGCCGCTTCGCCCGCCGCCGCACGTCCACGAACCGCGCACCGGCCAGCGAGGCGATCGGCGGGTCGATCGTCTTCACGGTCGCGAAGTGTGCGACCGGCACCGATTCGATCGGGCCGGCGCCCAGCCGCTCGCGCTGGGCGAGGACGAACGCTTCCAGTTCCGGGAGTTCGGGCATGTCTGTACGGTACGCGCTGATGAGCGTCAGCGTCGTCCGCGGCGGCCTCGAGGAGAGCCGCCACCAGCTGCACGTCGCGGTCGCCGGGGCCGACGGCGAGCTGGTCGCGTGGCACGGCGATCCGCGGCGGCTGACGACGCTTCGGTCGGCCGCCAAGCCGTTCCAGGCCGAGCCGCTGGTCGCGTCCGGGGCGCTCGAGGCGTTCGGCTTCGACGACGAGACGCTGGCGGTGTGCTGTGCCTCGCACGCCGGAACCGACGCGCACGTCGCGGCCGTGCGCCGCGGGCTGGACGCCGCCGGCGTGGACGCCGAGCGGCTGCGCAATACCACCGGCAGCGTCGAGCAGCGGCTGCGCCACAACTGCTCCGGCAACCACCTCGCCTTCCTCGCTCTGTCCGCCCACCTGGGATGGAGGCTGGGCGGCTACTGGCAACCCTCGCACCCCTCGCAGCGGGCGGCGCAGGCATCGGTCGCTCAGGCCGCGGGCGTCGCCGCCGATGAGATCGCCACCTGCTCCGATGGCTGCGGCGTCGTCTGTTTCGCGTTGCCGCTGGAGACGATCGCGGCCATGTACGCGCGGCTGCCCGGCCTGCTGCCGCGACAGTACGCTGCCATGCGTTCGCACCCCGAGATGATCGCCGGTGACGGCGACCTCGACACCGAGCTCATGCGGGCGCTGGACGATGCCGTCGCCAAGGGCGGGGCGGAGGGGCTGGGCTGTGTCGGGCTCTCCGACGCGGGCATTGGCATTGCCGTGCGGGCAGAGGACGGAGCGGAGCGGGCAGTCGCGCCGGCCCTGATCGACGTGCTCTCACAGCTGCTGGGATGGGAGCGGCCGCCGGGCGCGCTTGACGGGTTCGCGCGGCCGGCGCTGCGCAACTCGCCGGGCGATGTTGTCGGATTCCTACGCGCCCGCGTTCCGCTGACCCGGGTGTCGTAACCTCGCCTGGCGGGGCGGCACGGACCGTGCCGAGCCTGTGGAGAAACTTCTGGCGATTGGTGAAAATTTGGGTCGCGCGGCGGAAAACCGCGGTTATACTCCGGGCGTCTGCGCTTCATTCCGTCATCACCGATGGCGACCGCGGGCGGCCTGTTTGCCGTCTCGGTCGGGGTCGGTTGCGGGGTCTTTCATCCATACCGACGTCATATCGAGGGTGCCATGCTGACTGTCGACATCTCGCTGCCCGACATCGACGAGCTGAAGGCGCTCGTCACGGAAGGTCAGGAGAAGGGCTATCTCACCTTCGACGAGGTGGCCACGGCGCTCGAGGAGATCGAGCTGACGAAGGAGCAGCTGGAGGACTTCTACACCTACCTGCTCGACCACAACATCGAGCTGCTGGATGGGGAGTCGAAGCAGCAGGTGCAGCAGGACCGGCTGATCCACGGCGAGAAGCCGCCGGAGCTCGACCTCACCGTCGAGCCCAGCCTCGATTCACTGCGCCTCTACCTGCGCGAGATCGGCAAGGTGCCGCTGCTGACCGCCGACCAGGAGGTCAGCCTGGCGAAGCGGATCGAGCGCGGCGACATGCGGGCGAAGCAGCAGATGATCGAGGCCAACCT
>JAWVDZ010000341.1:0-3247 GCA_033856955.1 Gaiellales bacterium | reverse complement strand
CGGCGTCCACGGTGTCACCTCGGTCGTGGTGAAGCGGATGCCGATCGTGGGCGCGTCGAGTGAGGCGGGCGCCCGGGCCGGCTGAAGGGGGCTGAGCAGGGCTGTGTATGCGCTGGGGTCGCTCGATACCTGCTGGCCGACGACGACGACCGCGAGCTTCGGCTCTCGCTTTGCCACCAGGGCTGCGGCTGCGTCCAGCTTCGCTCCCAGGCCCGGTGGCACCTGCGACCACCCCTGCGAGAACACGGCCTGCGCACCGGGGACGTAGAACATGTCCATCGAGCCCTCGCCGAGGCCGAGCGTGACCCTGAGGTCGACGTAGGGCTGCGGCAGGGGCGTTTGCGACACGGGGTTCGCCATCAGCATGGCAAGTCCCTCGGGGCGGCCGACGCCGGTGCCCGGTGTGATCGGAACGGCGGCGCAGCCTCCGTCGCCACAGACCTGGATCTTCTCGACCGGACCCTTTGCCTGGGCGGTGGGTGCCAGCAGCAGCGGCAGGGCGATCGCGATCGGGATGACGAGCCATCGTTTCACGGGGCACACTCCTTTTCTTCGTGTATCCGCTGCCGACCGCCGAACATCACGCGAGCCCAGTCGAAAGCGGCCTGCTAGGTTGCCGCTCGTGGCGCTTCCGTTGCTGATTCACGCCGATTCCGTCCGCGACCCGGACATGTTTGCCGTCACAGGGGTGGCGGTCGGCGATCCCTTCACCTACCTCGAGCTGAACGGCCGGCGCGTGATCGTCGCCAGCCAGCTGGAGGCGGACATGATCCGGCGCGACTCGACGGCCACCGAGGTCTGGCCGTCGGATGAGTTCGGCGCCCGCGATCTGGTGCGGGCGGGGTGGAACTGGCGTGAGGCGGAGATGGAGAGCGTCCGCCGCGTGCTCGAGAAGGCCGCCGCGACGGAGGTGGCGGTGCCGAACAGCTTCCCGGTCGCGCTGGCCGATTACCTGCGGTCGAAGGGCGTCTCGGTGACGCCCGATCCGGAGCGGCTCGAGCTTCGCCGGCGGCAGAAGGACGACCGGCAGCTGGCTGCGATCCGTCTCGCCCAGCGGGCAACTGAGGCGGCGTTCACCGCCGCCCGGGAGCTGCTCGGCTCGGCATCGCCGGGCGCGGACGGCCTGGCCGTGGACGGCCGCACGGTCACCTGCGAGATGGTGCGCGAGACGATCGTCGGGACGTTGCGCGAGCACGGCTGCGAAGGCGAGCCGCCGCTGGTGGGCGCCGGGCCGCGGGGCGCGCTCGTCCACGACCTCGGCAGCGGCCCGATCCACGCCGGCGAGCCGATCATCATCGACATCTTCCCGCGGCACTCCGCCAGCCGCTACCACGCCGACATGACGCGCACGTTCTGCTGGGGAGAGGCGCCGGAGCGACTGCGCGTGATGCACGCGACGATCTTCGAGGCGCTCAAGCGAAGCACCGAGGCGATCGCGGCCGGCGTGCCGGGCCGGGTGCCGTGGGAGGCGGCCTGCGACGTGATCGAGGCGGCCGGCTTCCGCACGGTGCGGGGCTTGAAGGAGGGCGAGTCACTGGACGAGGACTTCTTCCACGGGCTTGGACACGGCGTGGGCATCGAGGTCCATGAGCAGCCCTTCCTGGGCCAGGGCAACAACGCCGAGCTGCTTGCCGGCGACGTCGTCACCATCGAGCCCGGCGTGTATCACAAGGACTTCGGCGGCGTGCGGCTGGAGGACATGGTGGTCGTGCGCGAGGGCGGCAGCGAGTTGCTGACCGAGTACAACTACGAGCTCGAGATCCACGCGTAGAGGGGACCGGGAAGGGCAAGCTTGGGTGGGCGAGCGTGTCTTGCGGCGTGCGTTTGTGCGGCGGAAAGGCCTTGTGCCGCAGCGCACAAGGGGTCTGACCCCGTTCCATAAGCGGTCGTTATACGCATGGGTTTCGCGAAGGCTGCAAAGGAACTCGCGGTCGCGCTCGAGCTGCATTCAAGCCGATGAGAAACGGCATCATGGCTCGGACCGGCGCGCGTCGGGTCAGGTGTCCGGAAGCCAGTCGTCGCGATACTGCGTCGGCTCGGTGTCTGCGAAGCGCGCATACGCGACGTCCGCGTCGCTCGTCTCCTCGTCGACTCCGACGCCGTGGCGGGCGGCGACCGCGTCCACCGTGTAACCACCCCAGGGGCCGAGCTGGTTGATGTCACGCGCGCCGATCGCCAGCACGGCGCACGGTCCGCTCCCGGCCCCGATGATGATGTGGTCGGTCCTGGCCGGGCAGTGCACGAAGTCCCAGCGTCGCAGCGGGCGCTCCTGCCCCTCGATGATCAGCAGTGCCTCGCCGGACAACACCAGGAAGTCCTCCTGGTTGGCCTCCCAGTGGTACATGCCGATCGGCTCCCCCGGCCCGAGAACGAACAGCACGACTCCCACCCGGGGGAAGAGAGTCTCCGCCTCGTGGTCGTCCCAGCCGGTGAACGGCAGGCTCTCTCCGCGGCCGGGTCGGTGGCGCCAGCGCGCCTCGCGGGCGTTCACGACGAACCAGCCCTGGCCTGTCGGTGCGAGCCCGTGTCCGGTCCGCTCGGTTCGCGCCTCAGGGATCATGTCCCGGCCAACCTCGGCGCGGCGTCCACACGTCGCACCCAATCTGTCAGCCGCGGGTGGCCGGCGCCCAGCGCCAGATTGTCGGCCAGCACGTGGTGGAACCACTCCTCGTCGTCTGCGCCGGCACCATGCAGGCCGTACTTGAGGAACGGATAGGCCGAACAGTCGGCTGCCGAGAACTCGTCTCCGGCCAGGTACTCGCGGCCGTCCAGGAGCTGGTCGAACACGTCCAGCGACGCACGCATCTCGGCCCGAAGCAGCTCGACCTCGGCCGGATCCGGGCCGGGCAGCGCAAGCACGTCGTCGAGCCGGTTCGGCGGCCGCTTCCAGACGCGGTCGAACCAGTCAACGAACATCCACACCTCGGCTCGTCGCGCCGCGTCGCGAGGAAACAGCGCCGGTTCGGGCGCCAATACCTCGAGCCGTTCGATGATGCGGCTCGAATCGACCCACACCTCTCCGTCCACCTCCAGCACCGGCACCAGCGGCTGACCGCTGACCTCCACCGCCCGCGACCGGTTCTCGGGGTCGAGCATCACCACATCGGCCTCCAGCCCCTTGTGGCCGAGCGCCAGCGCGACCCGCTCGACGTTGGTCGAGAACGGGATCGCGTACATGGTGATACGCGGATCGCTCACACCTGCAGAAGCTTCAGGAACCGCTCCTCGTCGTCGAACGGGCCGACCA
>JAWVDZ010000340.1:0-5358 GCA_033856955.1 Gaiellales bacterium | reverse complement strand
CGTATGCGCCTCGTCGCAGACGACCACGCCGTACACGTCCGGCTTGAGCTGATCGGCATGCTTGATGAACCAGGAGTAGGTGTTGATGGTGAGCGGCGGTGTTGGCGGCGTCGTGTCACCGATCAGCACCGGCGGGCGGAGCCGCGTGCCGTACCCCTCCTTGGTCAGGTCGCGGGTGAACTGGTCGACCAGCAGCCGGCGGTGAGTCAGAATCAGCACGCCGGTGCTGCGGGCGGCGTCCACGAAGCCGGCCGCCGCGATCGTCTTACCGGAGGCGGTCGGGTGTTTGAAGCGGTAGCGGCGGCGAGCGCCGGGGTCGGCGCCGACGGAGACCTGCTCGACCTCGTGCAGGGCGGGCACGTGCGCGACGGCGACATCGAACCCCTCGGCGTCCGCGACGCTGCCGTTGCCGTTGCCGTTGCTCTCGGCGTCGGCTTCAGCGTCGTCCTCGTCCTCGTCCTCCTCATCGCTCTCACCGCGCTCGATGTCGGCGATCAGCGCGGCCAGCTGGCCGGCCAGCGCGTCAACCTGGTGGCGGCGAAGCGTCGTGCCCGAGACCAGCTTCGGCTGCTGATCGGAGAGCACGCGGTCGAGCCCGAGCATCAGCGAGTAGTCGCGCCGCCACTGATAGCTGGGCTCCGTCAGACCGCGGTCCATCTCGGCCAACGCGGCGTCGAGAGCGGCCCGGCGCGCGGTGCCGGCGGCCAGCGCCACAGCGGCGTCCTCGCCTTCGTGCAGGAGCGGTTCCCCGCACCACATCGATACGCGGTGCGCGGCCGCTTCCAGATCGGCCGTGATCCCCAAAGTCATAGTTGGTGCCCTCCGGGTTCATACGGGCGCCAGCAAGGCGGCTCCGGAAGGCGAGGTCAGTGTAGCTGATCGGACGGGCGAAACGCCGCCTCGACCACCAGCGCCAGCCCGGGGTGCAGCGCGCGTCCCGCGGCGAGCGCTCCCTCGCCGCCCTGGCCAGGCTTATCCAGCGGCGTCACAACTCCGCCCGCTTCGCTCACCAGCAGCATGCCGGCCGCCCGGTCCCAATGCCGCGTGCCGAGCTCGTAGTAGCCGTCGAGCCGGCCGCAGGCCACCCAGGCGAGGTCGATCGCGGCCGATCCGCCGCGGCGGATGTCGCGCACCTGCGGCAGCAGCTCGGCCAGCACCCGCGCCTGACGCCCGCGCGTCTCGGGCTCGTACGAGAAGCCGGTGCCGATCAGCGCCCGCGACAGATCATCGCCCTGGGACGGCTTCACCGGCCGGCCGTTCAGCGTCGCGCCCCGGCCCCGCCCGGCCGCGAACAGCTCGTCGCGGCAGGGATCGAAGACGACTCCCACAACGCCGCCCGAGGCGTCCTCGCAGGCGATGCTGACCGACCAGATCGGAAGGCCGTAGAGGTAGTTGGTGGTGCCGTCCAGCGGATCGACCACCCACAGCAGCCCGGACCCACCGGCGATGTCGGCACCCTCCTCGCCCAGCAGCCCGTCCCGCGGCCGAGCCGCGGCGATCAGCCCTCGGATCAGACGCTCGGCGTCGCGATCGGCGTCCGAGACCATGTCCGTGGCGCTGCTCTTGCGCTCGACGCCGGTGGCGGGACGCTGGAAACGGTCGAGAAGCAGCGCACCCGCGGCACGAGCGACGTCCACGGCGAGCGCCAGCAGCTCGTCATCAGCACGCTCGGGCACGTCGGGCAGTGTACCGAGGGGCGGTGAACGGCGGCGCTCGGACCGGTGAAAATGCTGCAAAAGGCTGGATTTTTTGGCGAACGTGATGCATGCTACAAGGGATGCGACAGCGCGTGATCAACCGATTGATGGGCCGCAGGCGGGAGCGCCGGCTGGCCCAGGAGCTCGAACTCCGGTTCCGGGCGCAGCTCGACGCGCGCGCAGAGGCCGCCGCACGCATGGCGGACGACCTGCGCCAGGCCTGATCCGCCCGCCGGTACCATCACTCGGGTGGCGAAGCTCAACTACTCCCGCCTGACAGACCGGCTGCTGGCCGGCGCGATGCCGCACGCCGCCGATCACGTCCAGCAGCTGGATGGAGAGGGCGTCCGCCACGTCATCAACCTCTGCGAGGAGCGCGAATACTGGCAGGGCGAGCGGGCGGCGGTGCTGGCGGCCTACGGCGCTGCGGGCATCGTGGAGCACCACCTCCCGGTCAAGGATGGGGCGACGGTGCCGGCCTCGGTGATCGACGCCGCGGTGAGGGCGTCGGACGGCGGCGCCGTCTACGTCCACTGCAGAGGCGGCCGCGAGCGCTCGGCGACGGTGGCCGCCGCGCTGCTGTCCGCGAGCGAGAGCATCTCGATCGACGCCGCTCTGCGGCGTTCCAAGGAGCTTCGACCGATCTTCCAGCCCTTGCCGTGGCAGGTCGATGCGCTGCGCGCTTGGGCAGCGGGGTAAGAGCGGGAACGTGCGGTTCGTGACGTGACACGTTCGCCCGCACCGCTGCGGCAGCCCCCGAGTCACCGCCGCACCCGCCAACGGGAAATATTTTTTGAAACGACATGACGGGTTCCTATTGCAAAATTCGCGAAAACATCGTATCCTCGTGTCGCACGCTCTATCAGCGCGGGCTTCATCGGGGTAGACAGAGGAGAGGTGGGATTTACATGACGAAGGTTCTCAGGGGTGTGATGACGCTGCTGGGCGCGACGGCGTTCCTCGCCGTTTCGGCCGCAACCGCATTCGCCGGCGACGGCTACGGAGGCGGCGGCGTCAAGGGTGAGTCCACCGGCGGCGGCACTCTGCCGTTCACCGGTGCTGAGCTGGCCCTGTACGTGGTTATCGGCCTGGCCATCGTTGCCAGCGGGCTTGCCCTTCGCGCCTACTCGGCGCGACGCGTCAGCTAGGACGAAGACCAGCAGAGGTTTCTGAGGGGGTGCCGAAAGGCACCCCCTCACTGCGTTAAAAAACGCACCTGCGGTGCCGATGCGTGAGTTTCCCCGCGCCGGGGTATGACCTCTCGAAATCGACGATCGAGAGGGGTGGATTGGCATGATCAGGATTCTCAGAGCTGCCACGACGCTCATCGGCGCGACGGCGTTCCTCGCCGTGTCGGCCGCAACCGCGTTCGCAGGTGATGGCTACGGCGGCGGCGCCGGCGGCGTCAAGGGCGAGTCGACCGGAGGCAGCGGCGGCCTGCCGTTCACCGGATCCGACATGGCGCTCTATGCCGTGATCGCAGCGGGCCTCCTGGCCACCGGACTGGCGCTTCGCGCCTTCTCCGCACGCCGCATCGATTGAGAGCCCGCCGGGATCAGGCGGCGTCGCTGCTGTCCACCACGCGTATCCTGATCGGCTTGCGCAGGAGTCCGTCGACGTCCTGAGTGCGGCACGTGGCGCACAGGTAGGAGGTCGCCGCGGCAGGCGCGTGCTCGCACCAGACGCAGCAGCCCGAGTCGAGCGAGGCGATCGCTGCCCGCATGCTGTGGTGGCGGTCACCCGGGTTGTCGATCATGGTTGCATACCGTCCTGGCCGGAGGAGTGGGAGCTTCGCCTCGCGGTAATCGGCAGGCAATCGACGATCTGAGGTAGCGGCTCCCCAGCGTGCGGTATTCGTCCTCAAGGTCACCGGTTTCAGAATCGATGTAGGAATAGATGACTCCGTCCGAACTCACCGCGAGCGTCGCGCGTGCCAACGACCGGATCAGGTCGGCGCTGACGGGCGCAACGTCGCTTGCGGCGCTGGCGATTGTCGCGGTGGCCGGCTGCTACGGAGTCCACAGAATCCAGCCCGCGCTGGCGGAGCCGATGGCGGTGCTCGCGCTGGGCGGTGTGCTCGCGCTTGCGATCGCCAGCCGGGTGTTCTCCTGGCAGCGAGATGAGAACTACGACGACATCGTGCTGGCCGGGTTCCGGCACGACCAACCCGCGGCCGTCGCCCGACGGGCGCGGCAGCTCGTCTCGATCAGCGACCGCCGACGCTTCGCCGACACGCTCGACGGCTTCGTCATCGCGGCCGTCAAACGGCGGCCGACGCCGGTGCCCGTGCACCGGGACGCCCTGATCGAGCTACAGCCGAAGGTGCAGCTGATCGCGACCATCCTGCGCCGGGACGACCTCGATCTGGAGCCGGCCGGCATGGTGCTGCTGCGACGGCTGGTGACCGACGGCACCACCAGCCCGCTGTTCCGGCCCACCGCGCAGCCGAGCGAGCTCGAGCGTGAGCTGGAGCGGATTCGGCGCGTGCTGGGCGTGGACGACGAGCAGCAGCTCGCGGCGTAGGGCCGCCTAAAGTTCCATCAGCCGGGCGACGCCGCGCCGCTCCAGGCCGCGGCTGATCACCATGCGCTGGATCTCGGACGTCCCCTCCCAGATCCGGTCGACGCGCAGCTCGCGCCACAGCCGCTCGGCGGGGTTTCGGCGCATGTAGCCCCGGCCGCCGAAGATCTGGACGACGCGGTCGGCGACCCGCCCCGCCGTCTCGGACGCCACCAGCTTGGCCATCGAGGCCTTGGCGTGTACCAGCTTGGGGTCGGCGCCCGAGTCGTAGAGCTGGCCGACGTAGTACGTCAGCAGCCGCGCGGCCGTCGTCTCGGCGGCGCAGTCGGCCAGCATGAAGGCGATCGCCTGGTGGTCGAAGATGCGGCTGCCGAACTGCTCGCGCTCCAGCGCCCACTCGGTGCCGATCTCGATCAGCCGGTCGCAGGCACCGCAGCAGCGGGCGGCGATGTGCACGCGCTCCTCGATGAACCACTCCGAGGTCAGCTCGAACCCCTGGCCCACCTCGCCCAGCACGCTGTCCAGCGGCAACGGCGTCTCGGTGAACGTGTACTCGGGATGCCGGTAGGGGAAGTTGTGGGTGAAGTCGGGGTCGTCGGTCATCTCCACCCCGGGCAGGTCCTTGTCCACGATGAACAGCGCCGGCTGGCGCTCGAGGCCGTCCACCGCCCACGCCAGCACCAGGAAGTAGCTGGCGATGTCGCCGTCGGTGACGAACCACTTCTTGCCCGAGAGCCGGTAGACATCGCCGTCACGTACGGCCTCGGCGCGGATAGCGCGCGGGTCCGACCCGGCATGCTCCTCGGTGATCGCGTAGGCGTGACGATGCTCGCCGCGGACGTCCGGAAGCAGGTAGCGCTCGATCTGGTCGGGCCGGCCGTGGACGAGCACGTTGGACGGGCTCCAGACCAGCACCCAGAGGCAGTTGGTGAGCCGGCCGAGCTGCTCGTGCATGACGATCTGCTGGGTCAGGTCGAGGCCGCCGCCGCCGAACTCGGTGGGGATGTTGGCGGCGTTGAGGCCGGCGTCGAGCACCGCCTGCTTGACGCGGGCGTGAGCCTCGGCCGACAGCCGGCCGTGGGCCTGCTCGGCCTCGAGCTCGAGCGGCTGGAGCACGTCGTCGACGAGCGCGCGGACGCGT
>JAWVDZ010000339.1:0-14156 GCA_033856955.1 Gaiellales bacterium | reverse complement strand
GGGCTTTTTGCTCACCCCAGCGGACGCGTGTCGAAGTACTCGGTCAATCGCGCGATACGGCCGCCGCTCATCTCGACCACCATCGCAAAGTCGAAATCGAGCCGGCCGCCGCCGCTGGCGAGCGCCGAGCGGAACTCCGCCTCGACCATCCCGGCATCGTCCGTGGCCACCACGCGGCGGGTGGTGATCGCACAATCGGCCAGCTCCTGCATGCCCGGCAGGATGCCCTCGCGCATCTGGTCGTAGCCGACGAGGGCGGTTGGGAAGAGCGGGTCCTCGTAGCGGCCGTCTTCGGTGAACAGCGGGATCAACTGCTCGACGTCCAGCGCGTTCCATGCCTGGAAGACGGCTTCGATCGCATCCTCGGGGGTCATCGTCCTCCTCTCGTTTGGTGTTGGGAGTCTCGCACCGTGGTCGCCAGAATCAAAGCCCGATCATGCTCGGGCCTGCGCGGGCTGGACGCGGAATACCCGGCGCCGTCCCACGCTCAGGCTGAGGGCGGCGGCGATCACGCCGAGCGCTCCGGCCGCCAGGAAGGCAGGCTCGTAGGAGCCCCACCACGTGCGGCTGGCGCCGGCCCCCCAGGCGGCGAACGCGGCGCCGAACTGGTGGGCGGCGAACACCCATGCGAACACGACGCCCACCTTCTCGCGCCCGAACACCTCGCGGCAGAGCGCGACCGTGGGCGGCACGGTCGCCACCCAGTCCAAGCCGTAGAAGACGATGAACGCGAACAACCCCAGCCCGGCGTCGCCCAGCGCAGCGTTCAGCCCCAGCAGCGAGATGCCGCGCAGCCCGTAGTACCAGAACAGCAGCCAGCGGGGATCGTGGCGATCAGTCAGGTAGCCGGAGCCGACGGTGCCGACGATGTCGAACACGCCGATCGCGGCCAGCAAACCGGCGCCGCGCACCTCGCTCAGTCCGTGGTCCGAGCAGGCGGCGATCAGGTGGGTGCCGATCAAGCCGTTGGTGGTGGCCCCGCAGATGAAGAAGGCGCCCGCCAGCAGCCAGAAGTCCCGCACCCGGGACGCGTCGCGAAACACGCTGATGGCGTTTCGGAACGGGTTGATCTGCGCCCTTACCGGCTCCGCCTGCACACCGCCATAGGGCAGAAGCTCGAGGTCGGCGGGATCGGAGCGCAGGAACACGGCCGCCAGCGGGGCGACCACCAGCAGCGCCGCCGCGGCGATCAGCACGGCCGCGGTGCGCCAGCTGTAGGCGGTCACGATCCACGCAAGCAGCGGCAGGAACACCAGCTGGCCGCTGGCATTGCTGGCCGTCAGCAGGCCGGTGACCATGCCGCGCCGCTTGGCGAACCAGCGGTTGGCGACGATCGCCGCCAGCGGCACCGCGATCGCGCCCGTGCTGGCGCCGACCACGACGCCCCAAAGCAGGTAGAGCTGCCATGCGGAGGTCATGATCGTGGTCAGGCCGGCGCCGGCCGCGACCAGGCTGAGCGCGATCACGCACACCCTGCGCACCCCGTAGCGTTCGACGATCGCGGCCGCGAACGGAGCGCCGATTCCATACACCAGCAGGTTGACGGCGACGGCGCCGCCGATCAGCGCTCGCGACCAGCCGAACTCGTGCTGCAGCGGCAGGATCAGCACGCCCGGCGTGGCGCGGAATCCGGCCGCCGTGACCAGCACGACGAAGGTGGCGGCGGCGACGACCCAGGCGTAGTGGAAGCGGTTGTTGAGCCGACGCGCGATCACGGGGGCCGGAATGGTAGATGGTTGATTCCATATCCAGCGTGTCCTGGGTCCGATCCTGCGCCGCGTAGGATTTGGAATCACCCTTCCGGTGCGGCCGTCGCCTCGCCATCGGCGACGGCCGCCCACCATCTATCTGGCCTGCGGCACCTCGGCCGGCTGCGTGAACCGGTGCTGGTTTCCGGACGGATCGCGGAACGCCGCGTCGATGCCGTAGAACTGCTCGACCGGTTCCTGCACGAACTCGACGCCCTTCGCCTTCAGCTCCTCGTAGGTCGCGCGGCAGTCCTCGACCTCGAAGATGACGCCGCCGCCGGCGCCCTTCGCCACGACGTCCTGCAGCTTTGCGATCGTGTCCGGGCTGGCCGGGAACGCATCCGGTTGCATCAGGATCATCTGCAGCTCCGGCTGGCTCGGGGGCCCGACGGTCAGCCAGCGGAAGTTGCCCATCTCCGCCACCGTGACGTCCTCACGCACCTCGAAGCCGAGCTTCTGGGTGTAGAACTCGCGCGCCTCGTCCTGGTCGCGGACCCAGACGTTGACGTGGGTGATTGCCTTCAGCACTGCCTTCCTCCGATCTGGTTGGTGTTCCAGAGTCAGGCTATTTGGCAACTGCGCTGCTGTCTTCTCCAAAACTGCTCTCTGGCGGCGATCTCCTGCTGGCGCGCCACTCGTCAGATTCATCCACCGGGAGCGGCAGCGGAACCGGCACCCGCCGGGGCGAGCCCGCGGGGCGCGCGACGGCCATCGAGAAGCAGGTCGGGATCCTCGCTCGCAGGGCCGCCGCCGGGTATGCGGCGCGGTACTCGGTTGGGGTCAGCTGGTAGGTGCGCTTGAAGCTGGTCGTGAACGAGCCGACGCTGCTCAGGCCGACCTCCATGCAGATCTCGGCGACCGAGTGGTCTGTCGCGCGCAGCAACGATGCCGCCCGTTCCAGGCGCCGCGTCATCAGGTACTGGTGGGGCGTCTCGCCGAAGGCGCGGCGGAACTCGCGGGCGAAGTGCGCCGGCGAGGCGTGGGCGGCGCGGGCCAGGGTGGGCACGTCGAGCGGCTCGGCATAGCGGGCGTCGATCAGATCCCGGGCTCGCAGCATGTGACGGGCGGGAAGGACGAGCACGCAACGATCGTAGCGGCGCCCCGGCCCGAGATGGTCTATGCGGCGATGCGGACACGGGGTAGGCTGGAGCATGATGGGCGCGACGCAACCTCCGATCCGGATCGTCGACGGACGTCTGATGGTCGAGGATCAGCCCGCCTCGCGGCTCGCCGCCCGCTTCGGCACGCCAATCTACGTCCACTCCGAGGCCCAGCTGCGAGCCAATGTGGCCGAGTGGCGCGATGCGCTGGCGGAGAGCTGGCGGCACGGGCCGACGCGGGTGCTGGCGTCGCTGAAGGCAAACCCCAGCGTGGCCCTGCGCCGGATCCTGAACGCGGCCGGGGCGGGATGCGACGTGTTCGGCGCGGCCGAGCTCGAGATCGCGCTGCAAGCCGGCGTCGATGCTTCGCAGATCTCCGTCAACGGCTCCACCAAGTCGCCGCAGCTGATCGGACGCGCGATCTCGGTCGGGGCACGCCTGACGGTCGACAGCATCGAGGAGCTGGCCTGGGCGATCGAGGCGGCTGGGGAGCACGGCGGAAGGCCGGAGGTGCGCGTGCGGCTGCGCCCCGACCTGACCGACCTGACGATGGTCAGCGAGTTCACGGAGTCAGAGCCGGTGGGCGAGGTGGCAGACGCCTACAAGCCCGGCATCCCGATCGACGAGCTGATCGCGGCCCTGCCGGGGCTGGACATCTCGGCGATCGACCTGGCCGGCGTGCATGCGCACCTCGGGCGCCACACTTCGACCGTGGAGCCGTTCCGGCTGCACGCCGAGCGGCTGGCCGGACTGGCTGCGCGGCTGGGCGAAGCGCTCGGCGGCTGGCGGCCACGCCAGATCGATCTCGGCGGCGGCTTCTCGTTCGCGGGCGATCCCACCGGCCGCGGCCTGCGGTCGCTGGACGATCCGCCCGCGCCGGCCGAGTACGCGGCGGCACTGGCGGAGGGGCTCGAGCGCGGCCTTCGCCGGGCGGGCATCGACCCGGCCGGCATCGAGGTCGAGATCGAGCCCGGCCGTGCGATCTACGGAAACAGCGGGCTGCATCTGGCAACCGTGCTGAACGTGAAGCGGCAGGCGGCGCCCGTGCCCCGCACATGGGTCGGGTGCGACAGCTCGGAGGTGCTGCTCAGCGATCTCAGCTGGGAGCACAGCGGCTGGCGGCCGATCTGCGCCGATCCGGTGGCGGGCGATCCGGTCGAGGTGGACGTGACCGGGCGCAGCTGCGGGTTCGACACGATCTCGGCCGCGGCCTCGCTGCCCTCCGGGATTGCGGCCGGCGACGTGATCGCCTTCCTGGCCACCGGCGCCTACGAGGAGGCGCTGGCCGGCAACTTCAACTCCATCCCGAGGCCGGCGTCGGTGCTGGTCAGCGGCCGCGACGCCGATCTGATCCGCAGCCCCGAGACCGCCCGCGACGTGCAGCGGCGCGACCGCGTGCCCGGGCGGCTGCGCGGCGACGGCTCGCGCGTGCTGGGAGTCGATCACGTCTCGGTGGCGGTGGCGGATATCGATCGCTCGCTGGGCTTCTACCGCGACCTGCTCGGTCTTACCGTGCGGGAGCGAGGCGTGCTCGACCCGGGCCTGGTGGCACGGATGACGGGGGTGCCCGACGCTGAGGTGGAGTACGCCGATGTCGAGCTCGGGTCGCGCGTGCTGGAGCTGCTGCACTTCCGAGCCGCCCAGCCGCAGCGTCCCGCTTCGCAGCGGCTGCCGGGCGCCGGAGGCGTGCACATCGGCCTGCGGGTGGAGGACGCCGCGGCCGTGCACGAGCGGCTCACGGTGGGTGGGTTCGAGCCGCTGTCGGCGCCCGTGCTGCTGCCCGAGGACGGCTCCGACTGGTCGGGCGGGCTCGTGTTCTACGTCCGCGATCCTGATGGGGTCATGATCGAGATCGTGGAGCGGGCTGTGGGGCACGTGGTTCCGGTACCGGCTGTCGTGCAGGCGACCACGGCGGCGGTTCCCCAGAGATAGTCGATCCAGACGATTCGCTCGCATGCTCTGAGCGAATCGTCTGTTGCGTCCGACCGAGAGATCTGGCAGACTGTCGCAGACCGGCGCGACGAGGCGCCGGCGACACGAGGTTTGGATGGAGCGACGAGGCTCCGGTCCCTCACACGAGGGGCCGGGGCCTTTTCGCATTTCCGGGGCGATGCGACAGGAGGCGGCGGTGTCCAAGAGCGATCTGACGATCGGGATCAACACGGTGTGGGTGGTTGTGGCGGCCGTGCTGGTGATGTTCATGCAGGCGGGGTTCGCCTTCCTCGAGGCGGGCATGACGCGGATGAAGAACGCCGCCCACGTGGCGGGCAAGAACGTGCTCACGTTCGCCCTCTGCTCGCTGGTCTACTGGGCGGTCGGCTTCGGCATCGCGTTCGGCGACGGAAACGGCATCATCGGCACCAGCGGCTTCCTGCCCGACTCGTCCGCGTTGCTCTCGGTGGGATCCGCGCCGTTCAGCTTCTTCGGCTCGATCCCCGGCGCGGCCGCCTACCTGTTCGAGGTCGTGTTCGCGGGCGTCTCGGTCGCGATCGTGTGGGGCGGGATGGCTGAGCGGGCCAAGCTGTGGGTGTACTTCGCGTTCGGGGCGGTGTTCACGATCATCTACTCGGTCGTCAGTCACTGGGTCTGGCACAGCGACGGCTGGCTGTTCGGGCTCGGCATGCAGGACTTCGCCGGCTCGACCGTGGTGCACTACCAGGGTGCGCTGGCGGCGCTCGCCGGCGCGCTGCTGCTCGGCCCTCGCATCGGCCGCTTCGAGCCGGGCGGCCGGATCAACGCGATCGCCGGCCACAACCTGCCCTACGTCGTGCTGGGCACGATCATCCTCTGGTTCGGCTGGTTCGGGTTCAATCCCGGCTCGACGCTCGGCATCGCCTCCGGCGATCGGGTCGGCTTCTTCGCCTACGTCGCGACCACCACCAACCTGGCGGCGGCCGCCGGCGGGCTGGGCGGCATCCTGGTCAGCTGGGCGTTCGTGCAGCGCAAGCCCGACCTCTCGATGCTGCTGAACGGCGTGCTGGCAGCACTGGTCGCGATCACCGCGGCCTGCGGCTTCGTGGCGCCCTGGGCGGCCGTGCTGATCGGGGCGGTGGCGGCGGCGGTGGCGGTGTGGGGCATCGGCATGGTCGAGCGGCTGGGCATCGACGACCCGATCGGCGCCGTCGCCGTGCACGGCATGGCCGGGGTCTGGGGCACGCTCGCGACCGGGCTGTTCGCGGTGCCGTCGCTGGCCGGCACGCTTGCGACCGGACGCGGCGGGCTGTTCTACACCGGCGATCCGCACCAGCTGGGCGTGCAGGCGCTGGGCCTGGTCGCCGTGGGGGCGTTCACGTTCAGCACCTCGTTCGGGACGCTGTGGGCGTTCGACCGGCTGTGGGGGATCCGGGTCGAGGAGCGCACCGAGCTGGAGGGACTGGATCTGGCGGAGCACGGTACCTGGGGATACCCGGAGTTCGCCGAGGTCGGGCCGGTGGTGGTGGATGCACGCAGGGTGGCGCGGGCGGCCGCCGAGGCGGCTCCTCAACCCGCGTAGCTCTGCATCGTGCAGGCCGGAGGCATTGACAAGCGGCGATTCACTCGATATTCTCCCCGAACATTGTTCGGCATTGTCGAATACAGGTCGGAAAGGCCGGTATGCCGAGGGTGCCGTGTCCAGGGAGCCCGCGAAAAGGAGCGGATCGATGGAAGAGAACACACTCGCACAGAAGCTGGGAGCTGAGGCGCTGGGGACGGCCGTGCTCGTGTTCCTGGGGGCGGGCTCGGTACCCGCTCTGTTCCTCGCCCGAGGCGGTGTCGGCGGGGCACCATTCACCGGAGCCGAGCTGTTCGCGATCTCGACGGCGTTCGGCCTGGCGGTGATCGCGATGGTGTACTCGGTCGGCAAGATCTCCGGCTGTCACATCAACCCGGCGGTCACGATCGCGATGGCCGTCACCAAGCGCATGGAGTGGTCGCTGGCCGTGCCCTACGTGGTCGCCCAGTGCGTCGGCGGCACGCTCGGAGGACTCGCGATCTGGGGGGTGTTCGCGCACAAGGTGAACGACGCCGGCGTCGGCCACGTCGCCTACGCGACCAGCACCAGCATGGGATCGGCGATGCTGAACGAGGGCATCGGAACGGCGATCCTGCTGTTCACGATCCTTGGCATCGTCGACAAGCGCGGCGGCGCCGACCTGCTGGCCGGGCTCGTGATCGGCCTGATCGTGATCGGCATCATCATCACCGTGGCGCCGCAGACCGGGGCCGCGATCAACCCCGGCCGCTATACGGGGACGCTGATCACCGCGCAGCTGGCCGGCCTCAACCCGGACTGGGGACAGGCTTGGGTGTACTGGGCCGCGGACGTGGCCGGTGGACTTGCCGGCGTGTTCGCCTACGACCTGCTGGCCACGCCACGGCGCGTCGCCTACCGCCACGCCTCCGCCGAGTCGCTGGAGCCAACGGCGGTCGAGTCGCCCGCCTGAACCGTTCCCAATCGGATTAGAGTCATCACTGACAGAGAGGAGCGAACGCCATGAGCGTCGCCGCCCAGGTCGTCAAGAAGTTCATCAACGATCCAGAGACCGTCGTGCCGGAGGCGCTGGCCGGGATTGCGGCAGCTCATCCCGGGCTGGTGCGGGTCGATCTCGAGAATCAGCTGGTGCTGCGGGCCGATGCCCCGGTGCGGGGCAAGGTGGGACTGGTGTCCGGCGGAGGCTCGGGGCACGAGCCGCTGCACGGAGGACTGGTCGGCGTGGGCATGCTCGACGCCGCCTGTGCCGGCGCCGTCTTCACCTCGCCGGTGCCCGACCAGATGGCCGCGGCCACCAGGGCCGTGGACGGTGGCGCGGGTGTGCTGCACATCGTCAAGAACTACACCGGGGACGTGCTCAACTTCCGGATGGCGGCCGAGCTGGCCGAGGACGAGGGACTGCGCGTCGAGAGCGTCGTGATCGACGACGACGTGGCGGTGCAGGACTCGCTCTACACCGCCGGCCGGCGCGGAGTGGGGGCGACGGTGCTGGCCGAGAAGCTGGCCGGCGCCCGCGCCGAGCAGGGCGGCACGCTGGCCGAGGTGGCCGGTGTTGCTCGAAAGGTCAACGAGCAGTCGCGTTCGTTCGGGGTCGCGCTGACCTCGTGCGCGACCCCGGCCAGCGGCACGCCGATCTTCGACCTGGGGCCGGATGAGATCGAGGTCGGGGTCGGCATCCACGGCGAGCCCGGGCGGCGGCGCGAGAAGCTCGCGCCGGCCAACGAGATCGTCGGCATGATGCTCGATCCCATCCTGGAGGATCTCAAGCCGGCCGGCGGCTC
This sequence comes from Gaiellales bacterium, assembly GCA_033856955.1. Classification (GTDB taxonomy): domain Bacteria; phylum Actinomycetota; class Thermoleophilia; order Gaiellales; family JAICJC01; genus JAICYJ01. The sequence goes on along the minus strand of JAWVDZ010000339.1, from coordinate 6,055 downwards.
CTCCGTGCTTGCGTTCGTCAACGGCCTCGGCGGCACGCCGCTGCTGGAGCTGTACCTGGTCTTCAACGAGGTGTCGAAGCAGCTCGCAGAGCAGGGCGTGTCGGTCGGGCGGAGCCTGGTCGGCAACTACATCACAAGCCTCGAGATGGCGGGTGCATCGATCACGCTGCTCGCGCTCGACGACGAGCTGACGGCCCTGTGGGATGCGCCGGTGAAGACCGCCGCACTGCGCTGGGGCGTCTGACCAAACGAGGGGAGCGGCGGTGGACTCGATGCAGGTGACGAGATGGATGCAGGAGTGCTCTGCGGCGATCGCCGAGCAGAAGGACTACCTCACACAGCTCGACGCCGCCATCGGCGACGCCGATCACGGCTCCAACATGACCCGCGGGTTTGCCGCCGTCGAGCAGAAGCTCACCGAGCTCGACGGCGGCACCCCGCCGGGGAAGGTGCTGATCACCGCCGGCCAGACGCTGGTCTCGACGGTGGGCGGCGCCAGCGGCCCGCTGTGGGGCACCGCCCTGCGCCGGGCCGGCCGCGCGCTGGGCGAGTCGGAGACGGTCGACCCATCCCAGCTCGCCGACGCCTTGGCCGCCGCCGTCGAGGGAGTGATCGAGCTGGGCGCGGCCCAGCCCGGCGACAAGACGATGGTCGACGCGCTGCAGCCGGCGGTCGACTCGTTTCGCAGCCAGGTGGACGCGGGAGCCGAGCTGGCCGCCGCGCTGTCGGCGGCCACGGCCGCTGCGGAGGAGGGCATGCGCGCGACGGTGCCGATGCTGGCGCGAAAGGGACGGGCCTCCTACCTCGGTGAGCGCTCGATCGGGCACCAGGACCCGGGTGCCACGTCGGCGGCTCTGATCGTTGCCGCCCTCGAGCGCTCGCTCAGCGACGAGCGATGAGCGAGTCCGCCTTCCGCGGCCATCCGGCGTCGTCGGGAGTGGCGCTGGGACCGGCGTGGTCGTACGCCGCGTCCGAGCCGGGCGTGACCGGCACGCCCGAGGAGGAGCGGGCACGGGTCGAGAACGGCCTGCGGCTGGCGGCCGAGGAGCTGGGTGCGCTGGCCGCGACGCTGCGAAACGAGGGCCACGCGGCCGACGCCGACATCGTCGACACCAACCGCCAGATGGCCGAGGATGCGGCGCTGGTCGACGCGGCGCTGGAGGCGGCCAAGACCGGGCTGTCGGCCGCGGCCGCCATCGCGCAGGCCGCTGAGCCGCACGTGCAGGCGCTGGCCGGGCTGGACGATCCGACGCTGGCGGCGCGGGCCGCCGACCTGCGTTCGATCGCCCGGCGAGCCGGGGAGCTGGCCTCCGGCGCGACTGCCGAGCCGCCGTCCGGCGCGATAGTGCTGGCCGAGGATCTGGGGCCGGCCGACGTGGCGGGATGGGCACGGCTGGTGGCTGGGATCGCCCTCGCGGGCAGCGGGACAACCGCCCACGCCGCTATCGTCGCCCGCTCACTGGCGATCCCGCTCGTGACCGGGGTGGGGCCGGAGCTGCTGGCGGTGCCGGACGGCGAGCAGCTGGCGGTGGACGCGGATCGCGGCCTGGTGCTGCGAGGGATGGACGCGGGAACCCGGGCTCGGCTCGAGCGCCGGATCGCCGGCGCCCGCGAGGAGGCGGAGCGAAACCGCGCCGAGCGGCTCGATCCGGCCGTCACGCTGGACGGGCGGGTCGTGCGCCTGCTGGCGAACGCGGGCACGGTGGCCGAGGTCGAGGCCGCGCTCGAGGCGGGGGCGGAGGGGGTCGGCCTGCTTCGCAGCGAGCTGGCGTTCCTGGATGCTGCCGGCTGGCCGAGCGAGGCCCAGCACGCCGCGGTGCTCGAGCCGATGCTGGCGCTGCTCCCGGATCGCATCGCGACCGTGCGAACGCTCGACTTCGGTGGCGACAAGACGCCGCCGTTCCTGCTTTCTACCGGCGCCCAGAGCCCTCTCGGGCCGCGCGGCATCCGGGCCGCCCTGGCCGCGGAGGATGGCGTCGAGCCGCAGCTGCGGGCGATGATGCGGGTGTCGGGTGACGCCGTGTTGCGGATCCTGATCCCGATGGTGACCGAGGCCGCCGAGGTCGAGGCGGTGCGGGCGCTGGCGCACCGCGCCCGCGACGCGGTTGCTCCCACCGCCCCCGATCCACTGGTGGGGGCGATGATCGAGGTGCCCGCGGCGGCGCTGAACGCCCACCCGATCGCGGCCTGCTGCGACTTCCTCTCGATCGGCACCAACGACCTCGTCCAGTACACGCTTGCCGCAGACCGGCAGAACCCCGACGTGGCAGAGCGCGCCGTCGCCTACCACCCGGCGGTGATCCGTCTGATCGCCCGCGTGGTGGCGGCGGCGCGAACGGCAGGCATCCCTGTCGACGTCTGCGGCGAGGCCGCCGGCGATCCCGAGATCCTGCCCATCCTGGTCGGCCTCGGCATCGACGAGATCAGCGTCTCGCCGGCCCGCATCGCTCGCACACGGCGCATGATCAGATCGCTCTCGCTGCAGCGGGCGCGTTCGGTGGCCGCCGACGCGCTGGTGGCCACCACGGCCGCGGACGTGGCGGCGATCGCCTGCTCGGCTTTCGCCGAGCCAGAGCGTCCTGGATCAGGAGAGCGTCGCGAGCAGGCTCGAGATCGCCTCGAGCGCCTCTGAGGCGTCGCTGCCGCTGGCTGCCACCGCCACCTCGGTGCCGCCGGTCGCACCCAGCGCCAGCACCTGCAGGATGCTCTTGGCGTCGGCGCAGCGGCCGCCGGCCGAGAGCGTGATCGCGGACTGGTACGCCGAGGCGGCGCGTACCAGCGCGCCGGCCGGCCGGGCGTGCAGGTCGATGCCCTCGGGAAGGCGCACCGCGCGCTGCGGATCAGAGCTTTCGAACATTCCAGGCATCCTCCGCCGCCGCCCGGACGGCATCGCGATCGCCGCCCACGGACGCCGTGACGGCGGCCGCGATCGCGCCCTCGACCAGCGGTGCGTCGGCGAGCACCGCGCTGACACCCTCGGCCATGCCGTCGTTCAGCACGGCGCGCACGCTCAGCACCGCGCTTCCGATGTCGGCCAGGATCACGACGCCGGCACCGGCGTCCGCCTCGCGCACCGCGTCGGCGACCCGCCCGCCGTCGGTGCCGAGCGTTCCGTCCGGGCCCCCGCCGGCGGCAACGATTCGGACCTCGCCGCCTGCGACCTCGGCAGCCATGGCGGCGAGACCCTCGGCGATCGCCGCCGAGTGCGAGACCAATACAATGCCCGGCGAAGCTGTACGATCCATGCCGACCATTCTACAATGTCGAACACGGTTCGACAACCACGATCAACGAGGTAGCGTGGCAATCCAATCGATCGAGCGTGCGGCCGCCATTCTGCGCGCCCTCGCCGGCGGCTCCCGCCGGCTCGGCGTGTCCGAGCTGAGCGATCGTCTGGGCCTCGCGAAGGGGACGGTCCACGGGCTGCTGCGGGCGCTTCAGGAGGAGGGCTTCGTCGAACAGGACGCCGACAGCGGCAAGTATCAGCTGGGCGGCTCGCTGCTACAGCTGGGCAACATCTACCTCGACGTGAACGAGCTTCGCGGCCGCGCCCTGGCCTGGTCGGACAACCTCGCGATGCGAAGCGGCGAGGCCGTAAGGGTCGGCACGTTGCACGGCGGGGGTGTGCTCGTCATCCACCATGTGTTCCGGCCGGACAACACGCTTCAGATCCTCGAGGTCGGCGCCCACCTGCCGCTGCATGCGACGGCGCTCGGCAAGGCGCTGCTCGCCCACGACCAGCAGCTCGAGCAGGACGTGGTGTCGAACGGCCTGCCCAAGCTGACCCGTGCCACTCTCACTGCTCCGGCCGCGATCGCCCGCGCGTTGGAGACGATCCGCGAGAACGGCTGGGCGCCCGAGCGGGAGGAGGCGGTGATCGGCGAGGCCTCGGTGGCAGCACCGATCTTCGACCGGCGGGGATCGGCGGCCGGCGCGATCGGCGTGGTCGGGCCGGTGGAGCGGATCTTCGGCGGTCGCACGCCGCGTGGGGACATCGTCACCCACGTTCGCGACGCCGCCCGCGCGATCAGCCGCGATCTCGGCGGGGGACGTTACTGACGGGCGCGTACCGGGTAGACTCGTCACTCCAGTTGTCCCTTTCGAGGAGGCGCGCGATGAAGGTCGTCCACTGTCCGTGCGGAACCGATGTCCAGGGTGAGAGCGACGATCAGCTGGTCGAGAACGTCGAGGCGCACATCGCGTCCGACCATCCCGACATGGTGGGCTCGTACTCCCGCGACCAGATCCTGGGGATGGCGCACGACCACTGACCTCCGCGGCCGCCGTTAGGCTGCGCCGATGCTGAGGATCGGCTGCCTGGCGGCGGTGCTCGCGCTGGCCGCGTTCGTGCGGCTGGACGGCCTCGGATCGCCGCACACGTATGTGGCCGACGAGGGATTCTACGCCCGCGACGGCTGCTCGTACGTACTCCACAGCGAGCGTACCTGCGGCGTCAGCGGTGACACCACGCCCGAGCACCCGCCGCTCGGCAAGTGGCTGATCGGGATCGGGATCAAGCTCGACGGCTTCGATCCGGCCGGCTGGCGGATCGCATCGGCGATCGCGGGCATCCTCACCGTGGGCCTGCTGTTCGCGCTCGCGCTGCGGCTGCTGGCGTCCACGGCGGCTGCCACTCTGGCTGCAGGCCTGCTGGCGGTCGAGCCGCTGCACGTGGTGCAGAGCCGGGTGGCGACGCTTGACGTGTTCGTGACCCTGTTCGGCGTTGCCGCGGTGCTGTTCTGGCTGCTGGACAGCGACCTGGGGTCGCACCGCCTGGTTCCACCCTGGCGGGTCGCTGCAGGAATCGCCGGCGGCGCTGCGGTGGCCTCCAAGTGGTCGGGCGTGCTCGCCCTGCTGACGGTGCTGGTGCTGTTCGCGGTGGAGCGGCGAGGCCGGTTCATGCGCGCGCTGCCATCCGCCGCGATCTGCTTCGGCCTGATCCCGCTGATGGTCTACTGCCTGACGTTTGCCGGACGGCTGCACGGCCGCGTGCTGGCCCTGCCGTGGTCGCACGCGTCCGTCGTGCGCGCGCTGATCCATCGCACCGACACGATGTGGCACGACCAGACCGGGCGCTTCGTGGCCGGCGCGTACCAGTCGCCGCCGTGGTCATGGCCGCTGCTGCAGCGGCCCAACGTGCACTACGCGTCGGTCAGCGGCGGGTCGTTTCACGAGATCCTGGCCGTCGGCAGTCCGCTGATCTGGTGGCCCGGGTTCGCCGCGGCGGTCGTGGCCTGCGTGGTGGCGCTGCGCAGCCGCGGCACCGACCTGGCGGCGGTGACGGTGGCGGCCTGCGTGGCGATCACGTACCTGCCCTGGCTCGTGCTCGCGCAGGGACGGTCGTTCGTGTTCCTCTACTACATGACGCCGGTGGTGCCGTTCCTCTGCCTGGCGGTGGGATGGGCGCACACAAGGCTCGCGTTCCGGCTGCGGCTGCTGAGCCCGGCACTGGCCGTCGCGTCGCTCCTTCTGCTGCTCTTCTGGTGGCCGATCCTGACCGCCCGGCCGATCTCGGCCGGCGAGTGGCGGTCGCGGGTGGTATTCCACGACTGCCGCTCCAACTTGCACCCGGAACACCTGCCGGCCGACTCCGGCGGCCAGCCGCGGGCCTGGGGACGCCTGCTCCACGGCCCGCCCCAGCACGGCTGGTGCTGGGTCTGACACCCGTCACGATTTAGCAACGATTCCCCGCGCCGGCACAACAGGTGTTTGACTCCAATAATTCGGCGAGGGAGGGATTTCGCCCAACCAGGCCGATCGACCGTCACGAAATGGTCACGAATTCCCGCGCCGGGACGACAGGTGTTTGACTCCAATAATTCGCGCGGTGCGATCATTCGGCTATGGCAAAGCTCGATCAGGCACGGTGGTGGACGGTGCGGCGGGTGAGCAGTCGCAAGCCGGCGACCTACCGCTGCCCGCTGTGCGGGCTTCGTCTGCATGCGATGAGCGAGCACGTGCTGATCGCCCCCGAGGGTGACCTCGAGCGACGTCGGCACGCGCACCGAGAGTGCGTCGAGGCGGCCCGAGCTGCCGGGCGGATGCCGTCGATCGA
>JAWVDZ010000338.1:0-6105 GCA_033856955.1 Gaiellales bacterium | reverse complement strand
CCGAGGGCGCGCCGCCGGCCGAGGCCGATCAGCCGCAGTCATCGCCGGACGCAAGCCCGCCGGCCCCGGACGGGTCGGTGGAGCCGGTCGACCTGCGCTCGGACGCCGACTTGGACGCGTTCGTCCGCTCGCTGGCGCGCCGGCTTGAGAATCCCCGCGACCGGATGGCGATCCTCTCCGGGCGGCTGCGATTCGCGCTCGCGGCGACGGCGCACACGGGGTCGGACTCGTCGAGCGCCGCACATGTCATGCGGATCGAGAAGGGCGCGGTCACCGAGCGCCACGTGCGCGAGGCGGCCGAGAAGCGGGCCCGGCTGGTACTGTCGCCGCGCGCCGTGCTGACGCCGATGGCGCGCGACCGCGCGCGCAGCCTGGGAGTCGAGATCGAGAAGGAGCGTCGATGCTGAGAGCAACCGTGACGGGTTCGGTCTGGGCGACCAGGCGGATCGACAACATCCCCCATGGCGCCTTTCTCGAGGTGGAGGTGGACGGAGGTGCGACGCTGGTCGCCTTCGACGTCCTGGGAAGCGGCGTCGGCGAGCGCGTGCTCGTCGCCACCGGGTCGGTCGCGTCGGGATGGTTCGAGGGCCACCCGCCGATCGACGCGCTGATCATCGGCTCCATCGACGAGCCGTCAACACCCGCGCCGGCCTCCGCCGGGGCATGAACCGAAGGAGAATCCGATGGCAGAGAACGCACTCGGCATGATCGAGACCAAGGGCTACGTGGCCGCGCTGGCGGCCGCCGATGCCATGGTCAAGGCGGCCAACGTCAGCATCGTCGCCCGCGAAGAGGTCGGCGACGGACTGGTGTCGGTCGTCATCCAGGGCGACGTCGGCGCCGTCAAGGCGGCCACGGAAGCCGGTGCCGAGACGGCATCGACGGTCGGCGAGATCATCTCCGTGCACGTCATCCCCCGCCCCCACGCCGACCTGGCCAAGCACTTCGTGCACTCGACGACCTAAGCGTTTCGCTTGATGAGCGCTGCCACCGACATCAAGGTGCAGCTGCGTGTCTACCTGCCGATCCCCAAGCTCGGCCGGCAGTTCGCGGCGTACCTCGGGACCCCCACCCGCGCCCGCGGCTACCCGCCGATCGAGGGCGACAACGCCCTCATCGTCGAGGTCGCGCCGGCGCTGGCGATCGAGCGCATCACAGACCTGGCGCTGCGCTCGGTGCCCGAGATCGAGCCGGGGATCCTCTACGTCGAGCGGCAGTTCGGCGTGCTCGAGGTGCACCACGCCGACCAGGCGCTGGTCGATCGCGCCGGTGAGGCGATCCTGGCCGGGATCGGCGCTTCGCCCACGGATGCGCTGCGGCCGAATATCCTCTATGCCGACGTGATCGAGAACATCACCGACCAGCACGCCGTGATCATCAACCGAAACCGCGACGCCTCGATGGTGCTGCCGGGCGAGACGCTGCTCGTGTACGAGGTGACGCCGGCGCTGTTCGCCGCCGTGGCCGCCAACGCCGCCGAGCGGGTCGCGCCCGAGGCGACGCTGGTGATCGTCTCGATGATCGGCGCGGCCGGGCGGATCTACATCAGCGGCCCCACCGAGAGCGTGGAGCGCGCCCGCGACGAGATCACCCGCGTGCTCTCCGCGGTGGAGGGCCGTGAGCACTGATCAGAGCGCCATCGACCGGCTGGCCGAGGCCGCGCCGGCCGAGTACGGCCTGGATCCCGCATCCCAGGTGCGCCTGATCAACGTCTCCGAGAACTGGACGTACCGCGTCGACGAGCCGGGCGGGCGCACCTACGCGCTGCGTATCCACCGGCCCGGCTACCACTCCGCGTCCGAGATCGCCTCCGAGCTGGACTGGATCGACGCGCTGCGCGAGGACGGCGCGGTCGAGACGGGGAACTCCGTCCCCGGCGTCGACGGCACCCGCGTATGCCGGGTCTCGACGCCCGAGCTAGGCGAGCGGAACGTGGTGCTGTTCGAGTGGCTGGCGGGCGAGATGCCCGATCCCGACGCCGGCGACCTGCGCGCGGGCTTTCGCACGCTGGGGGCGGTCTCGGCGCGCATGCACGCCCACTCGCGGGCGTGGCGGCGGCCGGCCGGGTTCCAGCGCTTCTCGTGGGACTACGACACGACGCTGGGCAGCGCCGGCCACTGGGGCCGCTGGCAGGACGGACTGGGCATGGGCCGCGATCAGCGAGAGCTGCTGGGGCGGCTGGACGCGGTGCTGCGACGGCGGCTGGAGGCGTTCGGCCGCGGCCCGGAGCGATTCGGCCTCGTGCACGCCGACATCCGGCTGGCCAACCTGCTGGTGGACGGCGACCACGTGCGCGTGATCGACTTCGACGACTGCGGCTTCTCGTGGTTCATGTATGACTTCGCGACCACCGTGTCGTTCATCGAGGATCATCCGCAGGTGCCCGAGCTGAAAGACGCCTGGATCGACGGCTACCGCTCGCTGGCGCCGCTGGCCGCCGACGACGAGGCCGAGCTGGATACCTTCGTGATGCTGCGGCGGCTGTTGCTGGTGGCCTGGATCGGCTCGCACCACGAGTTCGCGACCGAGGCCGCCGAGCTGGGCGCCGGGTTCACGGACGGCTCCTGCGCGCTCGCCGAGCGCTACCTGTCCACGTACGCCTGAAAGGAGACCTGCATGTTCACCCCGATCGCAGGCCGAACGGTGCTGATCACCGGAGGCACGAAGGGAATTGGCAAGGGCATCGCCGGGGTCTTCGCCCGAGCCGGAGCCAACGTCGTCGTGACCGGCCGCCACGCCGAGATCGGCGAGGCCGCCGCCCGCGAGCTGTCCGGCCAGGGAGGCGAGGTCTCGTTCTCGCAGGGCGACGTGGCGATCTCGGCGGACTGCGAGCGGGTGGCCGCCGAGGCGGCCGAGCGCCACGGCGGCATCGACGTGCTGTGCGCGAACGCCGGCGTCTTCCCCGACCGCAAGCTGGCCGACATGACCGAGGACGATATCGACCAGATCTTCGCCACCAACGTCAAGGGCTGCTTGCTGAGCGTGAAGGCCTGCCTGCCGTACCTGGAGCGGTCGGGCCACGGCCGGGTGATAATGACCAGCTCGATCACGGGGCCGATCACCGGCTTCCCGGGCTGGTCGCACTACGGTGCCACCAAGGCCGCGCAGCTCGGATTCCTGCGCACCGCCTGCATCGAGCTGGCGCCGAAGCGGATCACGATCAACGCCGTCATGCCGGGCAACGTCGTCTCGGAGGGGCTCGAAGATCTGGGGCCCGAGTACCTGGCGGCGATGGAGGCGTCGATCCCACTCGGCCGGCTGGGCAAGGTCGAGGAGATCGGGGCGGCGGCGCTGTTCCTCGCCACCGACGAGGCGGCCTATATCACCGGCCAGACGATCGTGGTGGACGTCGGCCAGACGCTGCCCGAGTCGCACGCCGCGCTTCAGGCGGTGAAGACGGCGGTGGCCGGCGATCCGGTTCCCGGCGCTCCGGCCGGCCTGGCACCGCTCGGCCCGGCCGCGGCCGCGCTGCGCGACCGGCTGGCCGGCGAGATCGCGGCCGGCAGCCCCGCGCCCGGCGAGCGGTTGGGTGCAGAACGCGAGCTGGCGGCACGCCTCGGCGTGAGCCGCTCGACGCTGCGCGCAGCGCTGGACGCGCTGGAGACGGCCGGCGTCGTGCACCGCGTGCGCGGCCGGGCGGGCGGCATCTTCGTCTCCGAGCGGCGGGTCGAGCGCGACCTGACCAGCCTCACGGGGCTGCCCGCGTACCTGCGCCGGCAGGGATTCCAGTCAAGCGCGCGCGTGCTCTCCACGGCGACGCTGGGAGCGGATGGCGAGACGGCGGCGGCGCTCGGCCTGCCCGAGGGTGCGCTGGTGCTCGAGGTGGTACGGGTACGGCTGGCCGACAAGCAGCCGATCTCGCTGGAGCGGGCCCGGTTCCCGGCCGACCGCTTCCCGGGTCTGCTCGACCGCTCGCTCTCGGGCTCGCTGTACGAGCTGCTGGAGGGCGAGTACCGGCTGACGGCCGGTGAGGCCGAGGAGCGGTTCGAGGTGATCGGCGCGACGGCCGCCGAGGCGCGGGTGCTTGAGGTGCGGGCGGGCGCGCCGCTGGTTGTGATCGCGCGCACCGCCTGGGCTTCCGACGGCCGCGCGTTCGAGTACTCCTACGACCTGTTCCGGGCCGACCGGGTGCGGATCGTGGTGCGGGTGCGAGGGCGCAACCCGGCGGCGCTCGGCAGCTCGGTCGAGGTCGTATGACACGTCTGCAAGCGGCGCCACAAACAGGCGCCCGCAACCGTGCGATACTCGCGAGCCGGGGTTGATCACGAGGAGGAGCGATGACACGGGAAGAGCTTGACCTGCGCGAGGCGCTCGAGCGTCTTGCAGACGACGACGGTGGGCGGCGGCTGCTCCAGCTCTCGCTGCGTGGGATCGAGTCGGACGGCCGCGAGCTGGTCTCGGGCTGCTGGTCGCGCAAGGGCGACGCGGGCTGCCTGTTTCAGCACGCGTACTGGCAGGGCGTCGCCGAGGGAGCCTTCCCCGACGACGGACGGGCGCGGGCGTGGGTGAGCGGCGTCGCCGGCCGGGACGCCTACCACCTCGTGATCGACGTGATTGCGGCCTTCGACGTGCTGGCGAAGACGCAGTTCGCCGTGGCAACCCGGCTGCTTCGCCCGCCCGAGCTCGATCGCGACCGGTGGCGCGAGGAGGTCTCAGCGCTGCTCGTCGACGTGCTCACGGTGGGTGCGAAGGCTCCGGCCACCGCCGTCCCTCACTGAGCGGGATGTGCATCTCGCCGCCGCAAGTGGTACAAAGTGCCTCTCAGCTGTCTGACAACTTTCAGTGTTCGGTTTCGACACTCGAGAGGAGGTGCCTCGCCCAGCGGCAATAGGGGCCGCTGGACAAACCAACCCGCGCCAGAAGATGATCGCCACCCGGCGGTCGCCGCTAGGCGAGCGGCGCGGACGGCGTCTTTCCTCAACCCGACTTTTTAGGAGGTGTGTATGGCGAGCACAGAAGGCGGACCCCCAATCATGCACCACGAGGGCACCGTCACCTCGCTCGACGTCAACGATCGTGCTGACGTCCAAAAGCTGAAGGGCGGATCGCTCGGCCTCGTGCAGGTGCTGTTCCTGTGCGTGACCGGATCGGCTCCGCTCGCGGTCTTCATGTTCAACTTCCCGTTCTCGGTCGGTGCCGGCAATGAGAAGGGCACTCCGGCCGGCTTCCTGTTCGCCACCATCGTTCTGACCATCTTCTCGGTCGGCTACGTGCAGATGGCGAAGAAGCTGCGCGCCGCCGGCGGCATGTTCACCTACGTCAGCCACGGGCTCGGGCGACCGCTCGGACTCATGTCCGGCCTCTCGCTGGCGGCTGCCTACACGCTGTTCGGCGCCTCGCTGATCGGCGGGTTCGCCGCGTTCGCCCAGAACAAGCTGAACGAGAACGGGCATGGTGTGCCGTGGATCTGGATCGCCCTGGTGGGCACGTTCGGCATCATGCTGCTGGGGTACTTCGACATCAAGATCTCGGCACAGATCCTCGGAGTGGCACTGCTGTGTGAGCTCGCGATCATCCTCATCTTCACGATCGGCGTGTTCATCCAGGGTGGCAACAACGGCATCTCGGCCGACCCGATCAACCCGATCAACGGGTTCAAGGGCGTGGCCTTCGGCCTGGGCATCTTCATCGCCTTCTGGTCGTGGGTGGGGTTCGAAGCTGCCCCGAACTACGCCGAGGAATCGAAGAACCCGCTTCGAACGATCCCGATCGCGGTCTATGCCTCATGCATCGGGGTGGGCGTGCTGTACACGCTCGCATCGTGGGCATCGGTGTCGGCATACGGCACGCACAACGAGGCGTTCGACGCGCTTGCGGCCGGCTCCACGAAGGTGTTCGGCGGCACGGTCAACGTCGACTACCTCAACTTCAACGTGGTGCCGGCGCAGCAGCTGGTCGGCAACTGGCTGGGCACGGCGATGAGCTGGTTCATCATCACCGGCGCCTTCGCCTGCGCCTCGGCGCTGAACAATGCGGGCCTGCGTTACACGTACTCGCTCGGCCGCGAGGGACTGCTGCCGAAGGTACTGGGACGCACGCACGCAACGCACCGCACCCCGCACATGGCGGTGTTGTTCCAGGGCGCGATCTGCGCCGCGATCTGCC
>JAWVDZ010000337.1:0-10608 GCA_033856955.1 Gaiellales bacterium | reverse complement strand
CTCGTCTGTATCGTCTTCGAGACGCCGCTGGTCGTGATCACCGCAACCCTCTTCACCACCGCCTATGCGGCGGCCCAGCTGCACTTCTTCTCCAGGGGCGACGCGGCGCTGGCGACGATCATGTACGTCGTCGTGCTGTCGCTGATGGCCGTGATCATTCACGGCACCGCCCTCTACCTGCGCGAATCCCTGCGCAGGATGGGTGAGCTGCACGCGGAGATGGACCAGACGGCCGAACAGGAGCGCGCCCGCATCGCCGGCGAGCTGCACGACGACACGATCCAGGTGCTGACCGCGGCCGGGCTGCGGCTGGACGAGCTCGTCCGCCGGACGGAGGCGGAGCAGGGCACCGGTCCAGACGCGCCCGTCCGCGAGATCCGGGAGATGATCCGCCACGCGCTCGATCGCACGCGGAAGCTCACCTTCGAGCTGTACCCGCCGCAGCTCGACCGGTACGGCCTTCGCCCCGCACTTGAGGCGCTCGGCCGGCAGGTCGAGAACGAGGCCGAATTCACCGTTGTGGTCTCGGTCGGCTCAGCCCGCTTTCCGCACGGGGTCGAACAGCTCGCCTACCGGACGATCAAGGAGCTGCTGACGAACGCCAGCAAGCATTCGCAGGCGCAGCACGTGACGGTGGCCGTGACCGCCGGATCGGATGCGATCAGCTGCGTGGTCGAGGACGACGGTCGTGGCTTCGACGCTCGCGAGATTGCCGATGCCCGAAGCGGCTTCCACATGGGCCTGGACGCCGCCGTCGATCGCGTGCGATCGGCGGGAGGGAAGCTCGAGATCACGAGCGCTCGGGCTCAGGGCACCCGGGCCAGCTTCAGCCTGCCGATCGAAACCGGCGGACACTGAACGCGTGTGCGGTCGCGCTGCCGTTAGGCAGCAGCGCGACCGCGGGTGATCCGGCTGAGGATGCGGCGGCGATTGCGGCGTCGCTCCTCGAGGTGGTGCATGCGCGCCATACGGATCAGGTACTCCCGCTCGCTCTCACGATGCGGTTCGATCGTCCTGCTTACTTTATATATTGGGAGAATGTTCATCATGGTTCCAGTGTATCGGCCGTCTTCTCCGGGTCTATAGGGAGTTTCACCTTCTTAACACCACTGTAACCGGATAAACACTTAAGCGGTTACAGGGCGGTGAAGGTCGCCACACGCGCCGACCCGTGCGATGCTGCGCGGCGTGATCCCCACCATCGACGATGTCCGTGCCGCCGCCGCCACTATCGCGGACCACGTCCACCGAACGCCGGTGCTGTCGTCCGCCACGCTCGGCGAGGCGGTGGGGGCGCCGGTGACGCTGAAGGCCGAGCTGCTTCAGCGATCGGGATCGTTCAAGGTGCGCGGCGCGTTCAACCGGCTCTCGTCGCTGACCGGGGAGGAGCGGGCGCGAGGCGTGATCGGTGTCTCGGCGGGCAACCACGCCCAGGCGCTGGCCCTGGCGGCGCGCGAGCTCGGAACCACAGCGCTGGTGCTGATGCCACCCGACGCAAGCCAGGCCAAGGTGGACGCGACCCGCGGCTACGGCGGCGAGGTGGACCTGGAATCGGCGGACGCGGCCGCCATGCAGGAGCGGATGGTGGCGCTCGCCGAGTCGACCGGGCGCGTGGTCGTGCACCCGTTCAACGATCCAGCCGTCCAGGCCGGCGGAGGGACGGTCGGCCTGGAGCTGGTCGAGCAGGTGGCGAACCTGGATACCGTGATCGTGCCGGTCGGCGGTGGCGGGCTGATCACCGGCGTCGCCGCCGCGGTCAAGGCGCTCGTGCCCGGCTCGAGGGTGATCGGTGTGGAACCGGAGCTTGCCCCGTCGGTGCGGCGGGCGCTCGACGCGGGCGAGGTGGTGCCGGTGGATCTCGGGCCGACCATCGCCGATGCGCTGAAGGCGCCGAGCGCTCTGCCCAACAGCCTCGAGGGTTGCCGCACGCTGGTCGACGACATCGTGCTGGTGAGCGAGGAGGAGCTGATCGACGCGATCCGATTCGTCTACTCGCGGGCGAAGCTGGCGTGCGAGGCGGGCGCCGCGGCGGGGGTGGCAGCCCTGCTCTCGGGCCGCATCGACGTGCGCGGCGCGAGCGGGGTGGCGGTCGTCATCTCGGGTGGCAACATCGCTCCCGACCTGCTTGCGCGGATCTTGGTGTAGCGACCGAGGGATAGTGAGACCGGTGCCTGGCACGGTAGTAACCGGGCTGTACGACTCCGACCCGCACGGCCAGCGCACCGTATCGGCCGGCGTCGGCCACGAGCGAAGCGGAGTCTTCTTCTAATCGCCGGGCGAGGGCTTGGCCTCCCGCGCACGCGCCGCCATGGCGCGCAGCATGGCGACCGCAACCTTCGGCTCGCTCTCGAGCACCTTCGTGAAGGCGGCGCGGCCGAGCCGCATCGTCAGCACCTCACCGTCGGCCTCGACCGTCGCCGTACGCGGAGCGGCATCAAGCAGCGCCAGCTCGCCGAAGAAGTCCCCCGGCCCCAGCTTCACGGCCCGCTTCCCGGTCTTCCTGACGGAGGCGCTGCCGTCGAGGATGATGAAGAAGGCGTCTCCCGCGTCACCCTCGCGCACGATCGGAGTCAGCGGCGCGAAGCGCTTCATGGTGGCCTTCGACGCCACCTTTCGCAGGTGGCGCTGCTTGACATCCCGAAACAGCGGCACCGTCGAGAGGACGTCGGCCCATGCGGCGCTGCCCTTGTCGGATCCCCGGTCGAGCGCTCGGGCGATCGGGTCGCTCTTCCCTGTCGTGCTCAACATCGGCGTAGCTCCTCGGGTTGGCGGGGCGCAGAGTCTACTGTCTGCGCCGGCCACGCTCAACCGAGCCAGGGTCGGCTGCTCAGTGGCCGGAGCTGCGCAGCACCGTGTCGATCAGGAGGAAGAGGCCGATCGCGAGCGGGTAGAAGATCATGCGGCTCATGCGAGATCTGACCTCATGCGGCTGATATCGGCCGCTGTCGCCCGCGGCTTGACCGATCCCGGACAACCCGATCACCCCTCGCAGATCACGGGCTCGTCGGCTATATGGAGGTTGCCGGTCCAATCGACGTCAACCGGGATACACGACGGATCGTCGCCCCACCTCCGCCAGCTCGCACAATTCCATCGCGAGCCGTTTCCCTCCTGTGGGATGCACCTGATCCGGGGGCCCGGGCCGAACTTCCTGTAGACGGCTGCCGTGACCTGCGGCTCAGTCGCCCTCACCGCGAAGAACGCGCGGTGGATGAGCAAGCCGATGCCGGAGACGACCACGATCATCACACACCATGTGAGGACCCTCCGCATACCGCTAGGACGTCGTCCCGCACGCCGAAGTTCCTGCACCAAACGCCGGCCATCGGCTCAGCCGAGCAGTGCCCCCGGCATGACTCGAACATGCGACACGCGGTTTAGGAAACCGCTGCTCTATCCCCTGAGCTACGGGGGCGACGACCCGCAAGCGTACCCGACCGCCGCCGCGCCGCGAACGGGCTAACCTGACCTGATGACCGACCTCGGCCATACCGCCCTGGGCGCGTGGAGCGGCGGGGTGCACATGCACTTCGGCCTGCCGCTGGAGCACGAGCGCCTGACCTCCCTGCTCTGCCCGGGCGACGACATCGGTACGGTGATCACCGCCGACGTGTACGGCACCGGCGCCGCCGACTCGACCGTGGGCGAGGCGCTTGCCGGCCGCCCCCGCGAGAGCTACCGGCTGGTGGGCATGGTCGGCCACGACTTCTACGAGGGGGAGCGGGCGGGGGCAAAGGGCTATCCGCGCTTCACCGATCCCGCCCTCCGTGGTGCCGAGGGCTACGCCGCGTACCTGCGTATGGCCACCGAGCGGAGCCTCGAGCGCTGCGGCGTCGATCGCTTCGACGTGCTGATGCTCCACAACCCCGACCACGTCGGCTACTCGTCGCCGGCTGTCTGGGAGGCCATGTCCGCACTTCGCGACGACGGTCTCGCCGGACAGCTCGGCGTGGCGCCCGGCCCGGCGAACGGCTTCACGCTGGACGTGATCTCCTGCCTGGAGCGGTTCGGCGACCGCATCGACTGGGCGATGCTGATCCTGAACCCGTTCGAGCCGTGGCCCGGCCGCCTGGCGCTACCGGCCTGCGAGCGGGCGGGCGTGCGCGTGATCGCCCGCGTCGTCGACTACGGCGGGGTGTTCTGGGACGACGCGCCGGACGAGGGCGCGTTCCCCGAGGGCGACCATCGCAGCTTCAGGCCGGCCGGCTGGGTCGATCAGGCGCGCGCGAAGCTCGACCGGATCCGGCCGATCGCCGCCCGGCACGAGCTGACCCCGCTGCAGCTGGCCGCGGCCTGGACGCTGTCCCAGCCGGCGGTCGCCTGCGTCGCACCAACCCTGATCCAGGAGGCGGGCGCGAACGCCAAGCCGATCGAGCAGAAGCGGATCGAGCTGGCAAACGCGCCCGCCAAGCGGATCCTCAGCGCGGATGAGCTGTCCGAGATCGATGCCGTCGGCGACAACACCGGCTGCATGGCGCTGAAGGGCGGCTCGCCCGTCCACGAGGGCGCGCCGCGTCCCGACGCCTGGCCGCTCGACGAGAGCCTCCGCTCGGTTGCCGAGCGCTGGGGCATCGCGCCCGAGCGCGACCTTGTCGTGCACGCGTAGATCCAAACCGAGCTCAGTACGAGCCGTGGAACCTGACCGAGCTGCGCTCGTCGCGCTTCTCCGGCCAGAAGCCGCCCAGCAGCGCGTTCACCAGCCAGATCACCACCGCCGCCTTCGCGATCGGCCAGAAGCCCTCGGCGTCGAAGCCGGGGACGATCGCGGCCGTCAGCCACACGATCAGCATGTTGATCAGAAACAGGCCGATGCCGAGCGTGACGATGATGAACGGGATGCCGAGCAGCACCAGCGCCGGCTTCAGATAGGTGCTGGCAAGGCCGAACACCAGGCCGGCGGCGGCGATCGCCAGGTAGCTGCTCGACCGCACGCCGCCCACCAGCCACACGGCGACGGCCAGCGCGATCGAGTCGACCAGCCAGGTGAACAGCAGACGGCCGAGCTCGTGTCGGTCGCGATCCATGGCCGAATCTTCGCCGCCCGGCGGCAACCGCGCAAGCGAGAGGCTGGACGCTGTACGCTCCATCGCCATGATTGACACCGCGCTCCAAGACGAGGCGGTCAGCCTAACCCGCGAGCTGATCCAGGTCGACACGTCCAACCCGCCCGGCAACGAGACGCCGGCGGCGATGGTGCTGAAGCGCTACCTGGAGGCCAACGGAGTCGAGTGCGAGATCGTCGCCCGTGACGCTGACCGCGCGAACCTGGTGGCCAGGATCCCGGGCAACGGCAGCGGGCCATCGCTCGCCCTGCTCGGTCATACCGACGTGGTGCCGGCTGACGCGCAGGACTGGAAGCGGCCGCCCTTCTCCGGCGACCTGGACGACGACGGCTACCTGTGGGGCCGCGGCGCGGTGGACATGAAGAACGAGACCGCCACCCGCGCCGTCGCGATGGCGGCGCTCGCCCGCGAAGGCTTCCAGCCCAACGGCGACCTGCTCTACATCGCCGAGGCGGACGAGGAGGACGGCACGCACCCGGTGGGCATGGTGTGGCTGGTCGAGGAGCGGCCCGACCTGGCAACCGACTTCTCGATCAACGAGGGTGGCGGCGACCGCCAGATCCTGAACGACGGCCGCGTGGTCGTCCCGATCTGCGTCGGGGAGAAGGCCTGCCTGCCGGCGATGGTGACCGCGCTGGGCGAGGCCGGGCACGCCTCCACGCCCACCGCCGGCGCGAACGCGGTGCCACGGCTGGCGACGCTGATCGAGCGGCTGGCAAACCACCGCCCCAAGCGGCGGCTGCTGCCCGAGACGCGGGCGATGCTGGAGGCACTGCTGGGCGATGTGGGCGACGATCTCGACGCCGCGATCGAGCGGGCCAATGCGCTGCATCCCGGCTTCCCCGACCTGATCCCGCCGCTGTTCTCGGTCACGATCGCGCCCACCCGGTTGTTCGGGTCGTCCGCCCTGAACGTGATGCCGGGACGGGCATCGGTCGAGTGCGACTGCAGGATCCTGCCCGGCGATACCCCGGATCTGCTCGAGGCCGAGCTGCGGGCGGCGCTGGGAGATGACGTCCCATACGAGATCGAGTTTCCCGAGCAGCTGGTGGGCGGTACCGTCGCCTCGGTGGACACCCCGCTCTACCGCATATGCCAGGACTTCCTCGATCAGCGCGACCCCGGCGCGGTGCTGCTGCCGACGATCTCGACCGGCTTCACCGACTCGCACTTCCTGCGCAGCGCCTTCGGCACCACCGCCTACGGCTTCTGGCCGGTCAGGCACACGCCGTCGGACGTGCTCTACTCCGGCGTCCACAACCGCGACGAGCGAATCCACGTGGACGACCTCGGCTACGCGCTCGACTTCACGCTCCACGCCTGCCGGGCGGTGGGCGCTATGACGCGCTGAGCCTATCTCGGTAGGCTCGCGAGTGGCAGCGGGATAGGCTCTTAAACTGCCGGCAGCCGCACGCGCAGCGCCAGCGCGGAGACCAGGCCGGCGGCGACCGCGGCGGCGCACACCATCACCAGCCTCCCCCACCCCTGGTCGAGCAGCAGCCCGGGCAGGTAGGCACCCAGCCCGCCGCCGAGGTAGTAGATCGTCAGGTGGAGGCTGGTGGCCGAGCCGCGGTCGCGATCGACCAGCCGCGGGATCAGCAGCTGGCAGGTGGTGACGGTCGAGAACATCGCGAACGCCATCAGCGCCAGGCCGGCGACGATCACGACCAGGCTGTCGACGCTGGTCATCGCCACCCCGGCCAGCTCGACCGCGATCAGCGCCGGCAGCAGGCGCTGAGGGCCGAGCCGGTGCGCCAGCGCCCCGGCCGCCGGCACCAGCACGCCGACCAGCCAGACGCCGTAGACGAGGCCCGCGCCGCCCAGGCTCAACCCGATCTGGGGGGCCGTCAGCCGGTAGGTGGCGTAGGTGAAGATGCCGACGAAGCCGAAGAAGACGCTGGCGGCGCAGAGCGCGTTCAGCAGCAGCAACCGGTTTCGAAGCTGAGCCTTGACCGTGCCCCGCAGCCGGCGCCCGCTGTGCGACGGGGCGTCGCGGGGCAGCCAGCGCCACATCGCCAGCGCCCCCAGCACGGTGGGGAGCAGCAGCAGCTCGATCGCCGAGCGCCAGCCGATCTGCTCGGCGATCACCGCGGTGCCCACCCGGCCGACGAAGCCGCCGAACACCAGCGAGGCCGTGTACGCGCCCATCGCCGCGCCCGCGGCGGGGCCGCGAAAGCGTTCGCTGACATAGGGCACCGCCACCACCAGCAGCCCCGGCATCAGCAGCCCCTGGACGGCGCGCAGCACCAGCAGCGTTGCCAGATTGGGCGCGAAGCCGACCAAAGCAGTGGGGACGATCAGAAGAGCGGCCGAGGCGACCATTACGCGGGCGCGGCCGATCCGGTCCGAGAGCGGCCCGTGCACCCAGCCGCCGATCGCCACGCCCATTACCACCACCGTGATCGAGAGGCCGGCGGCGGGGGGCGAGACGTTCAGCGCGTGCTCGATGTCGGGCAGGATGGCCTGGGTCGCGTACATGTTCGCGAACATGGCCGAGGCGCCCAGGAACAGCGCCACCGCCGGTCGCACGCGCTCGCTGCCGCCGCGGTCGTCCGTCACTGCTCGGACACGTGCGGCGGGCCGGGCACCACCCGCAGCACGACCTCGCCGCGAAGCAGCCGAAGCAGCGGCTCCCCGGCAAGCTCTCGCCTCCAGCCCGAGAGCAGCGGATGGTCGTCGGGGTCACCCTCGCCGACCACGCGGATCAGCGACTCGAGGTCGTCGCGGGTGGCCACCAGCTCAGACGCGATTCCGGCCTCGGCGCAGGCGGCCTGCAACACGGCGCTGGCCAGCGGCAGCACCACCTTGATCCGGTTTCGCATCTCCGATCCGATCTCGGGAGGCCGCTCCGGCGGAGCTCCGTCCGCCGTCGCCAGTACCTCCAGCAGGCCATCCAGCTGCGCGCCGCGCTTGAGCTGCAGGCCGCGCACCTGCTGGGCTTCGGCCACCGTCGCCGGCCGCCGGCGGGCCAGCTCGACCAGCGTCGGGTCGCGCACCAGCCAGCCGGTCGGGATGTCGCGGCGGCGGGCCTCCCGCTCCCGCCAGGCAGCCACCGCCACCAGCAGGCCGAGCTGCTCTCCCCGCAGCTTGCCGCGGCCGCCGACCCGCCGCCAGGCCTGGTCGGGATCCTGCACCAGCTGGGCACCTGACCCGTAGCGGCGCTCCATCTCCTCGTCCGCCCATCGATCGCGGCCCTGCTCGCGCAGCCGCTGCCTGAGCGCATCCATCGCCTCCAGCAGGTGGCGCACGTCGTCCGCGGCGTACTCGATCTGCTGCTCGGTCAGCGGCCGCTTCGACCAGTCGCTGAAACCCTCGGCATGCCTCAGCTTCACCCCCACCGACTGGTCGAGCATCCGCTCCAGCGACAGTGATCCGCCGAAACCGGCGAACCCGGCCGCCAGCTGGGCGTCGAACACGGCCGCGGCGCCGGTGCCGAAGTGCAGCGCAAAGCCGGTCAGGTCGCCGGACGGGGCGTGCATCGCCTTCTGCACGGCCGGATCCGCGATCAGCCGTGCGACAGGCTCGAGCGGCGCACCCTGCAGCGGGTCGACCACCGCCAGGCGATCGGGGGTGGCGATCTGCACCAGGCACAGCACGGGCGCGTAGGTGCGCTCCCAGACGAACTCCGTGTCGAGCGCGCAGCGTCCCGCCGCGCGGGCGTCGGCCAGCAGCGACTCGACGCCGGCGGCGTCCGTGATCTGCTCGATCCTCACGTCCGCCACGGTAGCGCGTGGACGGCACGACGCAGGTCGTATCGGTGCCCGGCACGGAGGTTGGTGGTGGATCGGAGCGCGGCATCGTTCGCCGACCTCCACCCTCTAAGCTATCGCGCATGGATGTTCCTGCTTGGGCGGTCTGGGTGGTGATCGCCGTCTTCATGCTCGCGATCGAGGCGACGACGACAGCCTTCTTCACGATCTACTTCGGCGTGGCGGCGGCGATCGTGGCCGTGCTGTCGGTGGCCGGAGTGGGAGTGCCGATCCAGATCCTCGCGTTCGGTGCGCTCTCGGTGGGCGGGCTGGTGCTGACGCGGCCGCAGCTGAAGCGGATCGCCGGCGCGGACAGCGCGACCGTGCCCAGCGGCGTGGATGCGATGCCGGGCAAGATCGGTATCGTCACCAAGCAGATAGGAGAGCTCGAGACCGGCCAGGTCAAGGTCGGTGGCGAGGTGTGGACGGCAAGCAGCTACTTCGACCACGAGCCGATCGAGGTCGGCACGCGGGTCGAGGTGGTCGAGATCAGGGGCGTGACCGCGCTGGTGATCGCGGCGCCCACCGGGCAACTTACAGATGGTCTGAAGGAGAACTGAATGGCACCGCTGATCGTCGCACTGGTCCTGGCCGCATTCGCACTGCTGTTCGTCTCGATGTCGATCCGGATAGTGCGCCAGGCGCGCGTGGGCGTGGTCGAGCGGTGGGGTAAGTACCGCACCACGCTCGCGCCGGGACTGCACGTGATCATCCCGATGCTCGACAGGATCACGGCTGTGGTCGACATGCGCGAGACGGTGCAGGCGTTCGCGCCGCAGCCCGTCATCACCCAGGACAACGTCACGATCGGGATCGACATCGTCGTCTACTACCAGGTCACCGACCCCTTCCGGGCGACCTACGAGGTGGCCAACGTGCTGGTGGCGATGGAGCAGCTGGCGATCACCACGCTGCGAAACGTGGTCGGCGCGATGACGCTGGAGGAGACGCTCACCAGCCGCGACTCGATCAACACCCAGCTTCGCATCGTGCTCGACGAGGCGACCGAGAAGTGGGGCGTGCGCGTCACCCGCGTCGAGTTGAAGAGCATCGACCCGCCGCGCACGATCCAGGAGGCGATGGAGCAGCAGATGCGAGCCGACCGGGCCAAGCGCGCCACCATCCTCCAGGCCGAGGGCGACAAGCAGTCCGCGATCCTGCGCGCGGAGGGCCTGCGCCAGGCCCAGATCCTGAACGCCGAGGCCGAGCAGCAGTCAAACGTGCTGCGGGCCGAGGGCGAGAAGAAGGCTCGCGCGCTGCGGGCGGAGGGCGAGGCCGAGGCGCTGACCAAGATCTTCCAGATGGTGAAGGACACCGACACG
Source organism: Gaiellales bacterium (assembly GCA_033856955.1). Classification (GTDB taxonomy): domain Bacteria; phylum Actinomycetota; class Thermoleophilia; order Gaiellales; family JAICJC01; genus JAICYJ01. Next base: position 474 of record JAWVDZ010000337.1, on the reverse strand, counting down.
AAGCCCAGTGACATGCTGGGCTACAAGTACCTGGAGGCGCTGCCGGCCGTCGCCGCCGGCGAGGCCAACAAGCTGCTGCTGCTGCCCACCGGAGCGGCCGACGCGATGGGCGCGGTTGCCGGGCTGGGCGCCGCCTTCAGCGAGGGCTCGGCGGCGGTCAGGCAGGAGCGTAAACCGCCGGCGAGGCCTCCCCGCGCGGAGCCTCCCGAGACACCCGGGGCGTGACCGGCGGTCACGGCGCCATCGCCCGCCGGTCGCTTGTAGAATCCGGGCGCTCGTGACCCGAACGCATCGCCGCCGCCACTGGTTCGTCGCCGCTGCCCTGCTGGCCGCCCTCGTGGCGCTGCTCACGGCAACGCCCGCCGCGCTCGCGGACACGGCCACGTTCAACAACCCCTCCTCGCCCAACGCCCACGCCATCGACGAGATCTACCGCGCCATCCTGGGCGTGACCGTGACGATCTTCGTGCTGGT
>JAWVDZ010000336.1:0-4672 GCA_033856955.1 Gaiellales bacterium | reverse complement strand
CCACCTCGACCACCAGCTCTCCCGACGCTGCGTGGCCGAGCAGCTCGAGGTGGGCGGCACGCATCACGTCGAGGGGCGTCTCGAACACGGAGTGGCCGATGATCTGGAGCCGTTTGCCGCGCACGGTCGCTGAGGGAAGCGTGAGCTCGGCGCCGGCGGATTGGCCGAGGTTGACCAGCCTCGCGTTCATCGGCGCTATTCGCATGGCCGCCAGGGCAGGTGCGCCCCACAGCGGGTCGATCACGACATCCGGGCCACCGTCGGCGAACGCCTCGCGAAACGCAGCCTCGAGGTCGCTGTCGTCGCCAATATGGACGACGGCGTCGGCCCCCAACCGGTGGGCGCGCTCGAGCCGCTCGGCGTCGCGTCCCGCGGCCACGATGCGGCCGGCGCCCAGCAGCCGCGCGGCCTGCACGGCGATGCTGCCAACGGTACCGGTCGCGCCCAGCACCAAAACCCGCTCGCCGGCTGCCAGCCTGGCCCGGTCCTGCACGGCAACCCAGGCCGCCATGCCGGCGATGCCGAGCGCGGCTGCCGCGACCGGATCGGCGCCGTCCGGCAGAGCCCACGCCTGCGCCTCGTCGACGACGAACCTCTCGGCCAGCGAGCCGGTGACCGCCTTCAACGTGTAGACGTGGGTGCCGGGCGCGAACCCGTCCGCTTCGATCACGCGGCCGACGCCCTCGCGGCCGGCCGCGAACGGCAGCGGCGGATGGCCGCCGTAGAAGACGCCGCCGACGATCGCCAGATCGACCGGGTTGAGGCCCACCGCGATCATCTCGACCAGCGCCTGGCCCGGCCCGCGTACCGGCTCGAGCGCCTGCTCGGCGGCCGGCGTCGCGCCCAGCTCGTGCACCATCGCCGCACGCATCAGTACGCCATCCAGCCGCCGTCGACCAGCAGGTTTGTGCCACTCACGTAGCTGCACTCGTCGGAGGCCAGGAACACCGCGGTCGCGGCCACGTCCTCGGGACGGCCCAGCCGCGAGAACGGCGTCCGCGCATGCGAATAGGCCAGGATCTCGTCCGTGTCGTACTCGTCGAGCGGGGCGGTCATGATCTTGCCCGGTGCGATGGCGTTCACCATCACGCCACGGCGCCCGAAGTCGACGGCCAGCTGACGGGTGAGGTTGACCACGCCTCCCTTGGCCGCGCAGTAGGCGACGTGGCCCGGCGTTCCCACCATGCCGTGCTGGGAGGAGAGGTTGATGATGCGCCCGCGCACCTCCGCCACCGGCTCCTGGGCCAGCATCTGCTGCACGGCTCGCTTGCAGCACAAAAAGACGCCGCGCAGGCCCACGTCCATGATCGCGTCCCAATCCTCCGGCTCGGTCTCGAGCAGGCCCTTGGAGTGGCGTCCGGCCACGATCGCGTTGTTGACCATCACGTCCAGCCGGCCATGCACCGAGACCGCGGCCGTGACCAGCCGGTCGATGTCCTCCCAGCGAGAGGCGTCCGCCTCGACGAATGTGCCGGCGCCGCCGCGCTCCTCGACCAGCTCGACCGTTGGAGCGCCGCCCTCCCGCGGCTCCACGCGCACGTCGCCGATCACGACGTGCGCACCCTCGGCGGCGAAGGCAAGCGCCATCGCGCGACCGAGCCCGGACGAGCCGCCGGTGATCGCGATCGTCTTACCGTCCAGTCTCAGCTCAGCAGCCCCTTCGCCAGCCCGCCGTCGATCAGCAGCGTGATGCCGCTGATGTAGCTCGCCCGCTCGGAGCAGAGGAAGGTCACGGCGTCGCCGATCTCGGCCGGATCGCCGAACCGACGCAGCGGGATGGCGGCCTCGTCGGCGCTTCGGGCGGCGGCGGGATCGTCGCCCATTGCGTAGAGCCCCTTCATGCGCTCGGTGTCGATGTAGCCCGGCGCGATCGAGTTGACGGTGATGCCGTTCGGCCCCTCGTCCTGCGACAGCGTCTTCGCCCAGCCGATCACGCCGGGACGGTAGGCGTTGGAGAGCAGCAGCCCCTCGCTGGGCTCCTTCACGGCCGAGGAGGTGATGTTGACCACGCGTCCCCGGCCGCTGTTTCGCAGCGCGGGCAGCGCCAGCCGGGTCAGCCGCAGCGTGGACATCAGCGTCAGCTCCCAGGACTGCCGCCACTGGTCGTCGTCGAAGTCCTCGAACCCGCCGGCCGGCGGCCCTCCGGTGTTGTTGACGACGATGTCGAGCCGCCCCCCGAACGTCTCCAGCGTGCGGTCGACCAGCCCGCTCAGGTCGGCGGGATCGGCGGAGTCGCCGGCCACCGCAAGTCCCCGTGCGCCGCTGCCGAGCGCCTCGATCTCGGCCACGGCCTCGTCCAGCAGCTCCTGCCGGCGTGCGAACAGGGCGACGCTGCATCCCTCACGGGCGAGCGAGATCGCCACCGCCCGGCCCATCCCCGACGACGACCCGCCCACGATCGCCACGCACCCGCTCAGGCCAAGGTCCATCCGTCCCTCATTTCATAACCGCCATTATGATCGCGGCGAGTAAAGCACGAGGCCTGTCGCCATGTCAAAGAGTTCCAGCCGCGCATCGCGGACGATGGAGAGGCTCCGCCAGTTGGCCGAGATCGGCCGCGTGGACGGGCTTCAGGGTACCACCAGACCCGGGCTCGGCCGCCGCGAGCAGCGGGCCTGCGAGTTGGTGGCGGCGTGGATGGCGGAGGCTGACCTCGAGGTCGGCTGGGATGCCCACGGCAACCTGTTCGGGGGCCTCGCCGGTACGCAACCGAAGGCGGGTGAGGTGTGGTCGGGTTCGCATCTGGACACCGTTCCGGACGGCGGCAGCTTCGACGGCGCACTGGGGGTGCTGTGCGGCCTCGAGGCGGTGGTCGCGAACGGGCGCCGGCCGGCCACGCAGCGTGTGGTGGTGTTCCGCGACGAGGAGGGCTGGCGGTTCGGGAACGGCTGCTTCGGCAGCCGCGCGGTCTGCGGTCGGCTCGCGGACGGCGAGCTGGAAGCGCGCGACGCCGGCGGCGTCTCGGTCGCCGCCGCTCTGGCCGCGCTCGCGATCGAGCCAGGCGGCTCACCCGCCGGTCTGCCTGCGAGCTACGTCGAGGTGCACATCGAGCAGGGGCCCGAGCTCGAGCGGCAGGGTGTCGCACTGGGCGAGGTGATCGCGATCGCCGGCATGGCCGGCTTCGCGATCGAGTTCGCCGGCGAGCCGGGCCACGCCGGCACGGTGCCGATGTCCGGCAGACGGGATGCGCTGATCGCTGCGGCCGAGTTCGTGCTGCGGACGCGCGCCGCCGCGCTGAGCATCCCGCAGGCCGTCTCGACGGTCGGCAACCTGCGCATCGCCGACCCGGCCGCGAACGTGATTCCCGGTCGCGTCAGCCTCACGCTCGACCTGCGCGCACCGGCCGCGGAGGCACTCGCGTCACTCGCCGACGACGTCCCGGCGATCGCCGCGGCCGCGGCTGCCGAAGCCGGCTGCGCGGAGGTGGTGGAGACCACCTGGCGGCTGCCGCCCGAGCCGATGAGCGACCGCGTGCGAACGGCGATCCGCGACGCGGCGACGGCCACCGGCCATCCGATCGCGGCGCTGCCTTCAGGAGGCGGCCACGACGCGGGCATCCTGGCGGCGGCCGGTGTGGAGGCCGGGATGCTGTTCGTGCGCAGCCGAAACAACGGTGCCAGCCACCGCCCGGACGAGCTCACGGACGAGGCCGACGTCGCCGCGGCGATTGATGTGCTCGCCGCGACACTGGAAAGACTGTCAATGGGTTGATACCCTCGGGTTCAATAATTGGTATGACCGCAGCGCCCTCAACCCCCGAGCCTTCCACCCGTTCTCAACGCCGGCGTCGCGATGTATGTGACGCCGCTCGGCGGGCGATCATCGAAAAGGGCCTCGAGGCCACCACCCTGCGCGACATCGCGCGCGAGGGGGGCTTCACCACCGGCGTCGTCACGCACTACTTCCCCGACAAGCATGCGGTGATCGTGGGAACGTTCGCGGCCGCGTCACAGGACTGGCTGGCCGCCGCGCGGTCCGCGATCCAGGCCGCGGGCTCCCCCGAGCGGCAGCTGGAGGCGCTGGTCGGGGTGGCGCTGCCCGACGACGCCCCCCGCCGCGGTGAGTGGCGCCTGTGGTCGGAGATGTGGACGTACGCGGGCCGCGACGCGGAGTTCGCGACCCAGCTGATCGAGACCGACGCGCTCTGGGAGCAGGAGATCCGAGGTGTGCTCGAGCGCACGCGCAAGGCGGGGGCGATCCGCGACATCGATGTCGTCGTCGAGGCCCGCCTGCTGGCGCGCCTGATCGACGGATTGGGCCTGCGGGCATGGCTGAGCGGACGCTGGTTCGAGGCTCGCGGCGAGCTGCTGGCGCACCTGGCCAACCTGGGCGTGGCCGAGCCGGTGCTGGAGCGGATGCGCGTCGGGCTCGTCGAGGACGGAGCGTGAGCGGCCGCCGCACGCTGATCGCGGGGGGTACGCTGGCGACCGACCGGGCGGTCTTCCCGGCCGACATCTTGATCGAGGACGGCCGCGTGGCGGCGATCGGCCGGCGGCTGTCGACCGACGGCGTCGACGACTTGATCGATGCCGCAGGGCTGGTGGTGATGCCGGGGGCGATCGACATGCACGCCCACTTCGAGGATCCCGGCCACACCGAACGCGAGGACTTCACCACCGGCACGATGTCGGCCGCGGCCGGAGGCATCACGACCGTGATGGAGCATCCGCTC
>JAWVDZ010000335.1:0-5168 GCA_033856955.1 Gaiellales bacterium | reverse complement strand
CCATCGAGAAGAAGGGCACCTCGGCCTCACCGGCGACCGCTCGCGCCAGCAGCGTCTTGCCGGTGCCGGGCAGACCGGAGAGCAGCACGCCGTGGGGGATGCGCCCGCCCAGCCGCTGGTACTTCTCCGGGCTGCGCAGGAAGTCGACGACCTCCGACAGCTCATCCTTCGCCTCGTCGATCCCCGCCACGTCCGCAAACGTGACCCGCTCGCCGCCGGGTTGATAGCGCCGCGCGCGCGAGCGGCCGAAGCTTCCCAGCGCGTTCTGGACGTTCCCCGCCCGGCGCAACAGCAGGAACAGCAGGCCGAGGAACAGCAGCGTGGGGCCGAACCCGACCAGCAGGCTCTCCCACCAGGGAGTCCCGGTGTCGAGTGGTACCGCGTTCTCGACGATCCCCTTGCTCTCGAGCAGTTGTGAGAGGGCATTCGTGTCGGCGAATGCCGGGATCTCAGTCTCGAAGTGCGTGGTCGGCTTCGCTCCGTGGTAGCTCAACGGCTTGGTGAGCGTGCCCTGGATGGCGGTCCCCTTCGAGGTGATCTCGGCCACGTTGCCCTTGCCCACCTCCTGGAGGAAGAACGGGCTGTAGGGGACGCGCATACGCGACTGCGACTGGGTCGCCTGCTGGCCGGCCCAGTAGTTGAGCGCGAGCAGCACCAGCCCGACCGCGATCCATCTGCCGCTCAGGCGGAAGCGGGGCTTGGGCGGGGTCGGCACCTGCGGCGGCCTCCTCGAAGGCGGCGAGGCCGGCGGGGGCTGATCCTGCGGTGGCTGAGACACGCAGGCACCCTACTCCTCGCGGCTGGGAGCGCACCACTTTGCGGTCGACGGTCAGCCTGGCGCCTCCGCGGCCGAACGATCGGCGGTGGCCCTGTCGCGGGCGGCGAACATCGCACCCTTTGCGGGCCGCGTGGGCGCGAACTGAGCCATCCCGACGGTCGGCCCCACGTCGACGTAGATCGACTCGAATCCGCCGCGGCGGAAGTACGTCTCGTGCCAGAATGATGTGCCGCCGCGGTCTCGCAGGTAGTCGCTCCACCACCGCTTGTGCGGCAGCGCCAGTGACCAGGCCTGAAGTGACTCGAAATCGCGCCAGTACTGGCGCATGCCGACGTGGGGTGGGTCCTCCGAGTAGATCAGCGGCTCGTGCAGCAGCAGCCCATCGGGCTGTTCCTCGACGGTGGCCTGGATCTGGGGTGCCAGGGCCCGAAGCGTCTCGGCTCCTCGCGGCTCCTCGACCCGCATGCCCAGGTAGATCACCACCAGATCGGGGTACGCGGAGAGGTCGACGGTGTTGCGGGCGGGTACGGCCATGATCGGCTTCGTCCTTTCGATGAGCTTGAGCTGCAGCGTGGGTATAGACCATCAAACGAGCGGAAGGTGTCAACCGCGCTCGATCAGCTCGACGCCCGCGCCGGCCGGAAGGGTCCGCCTGCAAACTGAACGTGGCGGAGCCTTCGCAGCAGCTAATGCCAGCTAGGCTCGACCTGCAACGGACTGTCGGGGCCGTCGGGGGTGGCGACCATGGGGTCGAGGAGCGATTGATGAATCTCACGATTGAGCGTATGGGGGTCGCCACCGATGAGGTTCGACAACTCATCGCCGACTTGGACATGGCGCTCGCGGGCAACTACCTGCCGGAGCAGCATCATGCGGTGTCGCTCGAGGAGCTCTTCGGCGGGAACGTGAGGTTCTTCGTGGCACGAGTTGACGGCGTTGCCGTCGGCTGCGGCGGCGTGGCCTTCTACGACGGTTTCGCCGAAGTCAAGCGGATGTATACGCGGCCGACGGCTCGGCGGATGGGTGTCGCGGCGCGCGTCCTGCGGCGTCTGGAACAAGAAGCCAGAACGGCGGGTTACTCGATTCTCCGGCTCGAGACCGGCAGGTATCAGGCCGAAGCCGTTGCCTTTTATCTGCGCGAGGGCTTTGAGCGATGCGATGCCTTCGGCGACTACGCGAGCATGACGCCGCGCTCGATCGAGACGAGCGTCTTCTGCCAGAAGGCGATCTGAGAAGCGATCGGATTGGACGTCGTCTCAACGGTCCGACCTCGGACGCGTCTACCCCCGCTCGATTATCTCCACCCGATAGTCGTCCGGATCCCTCACGAAGCACAGCCTCGATCCTCCCTCGCTGACCGTGTACGGCGGTCGCTCGGGCTCGATCCCCTGCTCGGCCAGCTGCGTCAGCGTGCCGTCGAGATCGTCGACGCCGATCGCGATGTGGCCGTAGCCGGTGCCGAGGTCGTAGCTGCGGCCGTCGTGGTTGTAGGTCAGCTCGAGCACGTTGTCCGCGCCGGGAACGCTGAAGAAGTAGTTGGTCGCCTCCTTCTCGCCGTTTCGGACGATGTCCATCTCGCGGCTGAAGGTGAAGCCGAGCGCCTCGTAGAAGCTGCGGCTGCGCGGCGGGTCGGTGACCCGCACCATGGTGTGGAGGAAGGTAGTCATGCCGGCCATTCTAGAGCCGAGCGCTCACCAGTCCGCCAGCAGGTTGTCGTCGATCGAGCCGGCGCCGACCGCGGCCCGGAACGCCGCCAGCTCGTCGTCGGGGATCGAGTAGGTGTGCTCGGCGGCCGGGTAGGCATGCGCCCGCACTTCGGCGGCGTACGCCGACACCGCCCGCGACATGTCGGCGCCGATGTCGGCGTAGCGCTTGACAAACCGCGGCTGCGGGCCGTCGCCGCTTCGGATGCCGAGCATGTCGTGCAGCACCAGCACCTGGCCGTCGGTGCCGCTCCCGGAGCCGATGCCAATCGTGGGGATGCCGACCCGGCCGGTGATGGCGGCCGCCACCGGCGCCGGCACGGCCTCCAGCACCATCGCGAAGCAGCCCGCCTGCTCGAGCGCGATCGCCTCCATGAACAGCCGCTCGGCGGCCTCGGCCTGGCGGCCCTGCGCCTTGTGCCCGCCCAGCGCGGTGGCCGTCTGCGGCGTCAGGCCGAGGTGGCCCATCACCGGCATGCCGGCGGCGACCAGCGCCCGCACGCGCTCGAGCGACGGCCCGGCACCCTCCAGCTTGACGGCGTCGGCGCCGCCCTCCTTGATCAGCCGGCCGCCGTTTGCGACCGCCTCCTCGTCGCTCACCTGGTAGCTCATGAACGGCAGGTCGCCGATCACCAGCGCGTTCTCGACGCCGCGGCTGACGGCTCCGGTGAGGATCGTCATCTCGTCCATGGTCGCCGGCACCGTGGTCGAGTGCCCCAGAACCACGTTCGCGGCGGAGTCGCCGACCAGCACGATGTCCACGCCGGCGGCATCCACGATCCGGCCGCTGGGGTGGTCGTAGGCGGTGATCATCACGATCGGACGCCGCTCGCGCTTCATCTCCCGCAGGGCGGGCAGGGACAGCTTCACGGTGCCTCCAGGATCAGGTTGTCGATCAGTCGGGTGCCGCCGAAGCGGGCGGCGCCGATCACCAGCGCGCCCGCCCGCGGCGGGCAGGGCTGAAAGGTGTCCGGGTCGACGACGTCGAGGTAGTCCAGCTCCCCCTCGACCAGCGCCGGGTCACGGGCGACGAGTGCGCGGTGAAGGCTGGCAGCGTGGACGCGATCCTCGGCTGACAGGTAGGCGTTGCGCGAGGACATCGCCAGCCCGTCTGGCTCGCGTACCGTGGGCACCGACTCGATCGTGACCGGCAGGTCGAGGTCGCGCGTCATCCGCCGCACCACCGCGAGCTGTTGCGCGTCCTTCTGGCCGAAGTAGGCGGTGTCGGGCCGGACCTGATGGAGCAGCTTGAGCACCACCGTGGCGACGGCCGCGAAATGTCCGGGCCGCGAGACGCCCTCGTAGCGCGAGCCCAGGTCGCCGACCGAGACGGTGGTGTCGAAGCCGGGCGGGTACATCTCCTCGACGGTGGGCTCGTAGATCTCGTCCACGCCCTCATCGAATGCGATCTCGCGGTCGCGCTCGGCGTCGCGGGGGTAGCTGGCGAAGTCCTCGCCGGGGCCGAACTGGGTCGGGTTCACGAACAGGCTCATCACGACCCGCTCGTGCTCGGCGCGTGCGGCGCGAAGCAGCGCGCGATGGCCGTCGTGCAGGGCGCCCATCGTCGGTACCAGCGCCAGCGTCACAGCAGCTGCTCCACCGCGGCGGCCGAGGCGGGCGGCACGATCGGCAGCGTGGCACGCCCGAGCGCCGCATACAGCGGGGCCAGCTCGGCGCCGATCGCCTCCATGTGCGCCGCGACCGTGTCCGCGTCTCCGCGCGCAATCGGGCCGGTCGGCGGGCGATCGGCCACCTCCAGCGTGCGCTCCTGCAGCGGTCGCAGCGCCTGGCGGGCGAGGTCGCGGTCGAGGCCCGCTCGCTCCATCAGGCCGATCGCAACCTGGGTCAGCGTGACCAGGTAGTTGGAGGCGAACGCCGACGCGGCGTGGTAGACCGGCTTGGCGTCGTCGGCCAGCGAGAAGGCCGTCATACCCAGCTCGCTGGCCAGCTGCTCGCCCACCTCGTGGTCGCCGGTGACGGCGGCGTACGCGCCCTCGAGCTGGTCCGGCCCGAACTCGGGCCAGACCGTCTGCAGCGGGTGCACGCAGGCGGTCGGCCCACCGGCGGCGTCCAGCGCGTGGATCGACGTCGCGCCTGAGAAGTGGATCACCGCGGCGCCCGCCTCAAGCCGCGGCGCGAGTGCCTCGCAGACCGAACGGATCGCCGCGTCCGGAGTGGCGATCAGGAGGCGTTGGCAGCCGGCCAGGTCAGGCTCGTCGACACGTCCGATCAGCTGCGCCCCCAGCCGGGCGGCGACGGTTTGGCCGACCCTGCCGGCCCCGATGACGACGGTCGATGAGTGCATCCGCTCCAGTTCCCCGTTGGGATACCAGGCCCCCAGCGATCACTGTAGAGGATCGATTCGACGCGGCTTGCCACTCGGTATGCTTCGGCCATGCCGATCTACGAGTACCTCTGCGCGGGCTGCTCCGGAACGTTCGAGGAGCTGGTGCCGGCCAGCGACGAGTCCGGAGTGCGTTGCCCAGAGTGCGGCGAGGCGGCCGTCACCCGCCTGCTCTCGTCGTTCGCCACCTCGCGTCCCGAGGGCGCTATGGTCGGCGGCGGCGGTGGCTGCTGCGGCGGTAGCTGCGGCTGCGGCCACTAGCGCTGACGTCGGCGGCTCGTGAGCGGGGAGGGGTCAGACCCCGTTCGGGGTCAGACCCCAAAGGCAGGCATCGCGCGCCACT
>JAWVDZ010000334.1:0-5862 GCA_033856955.1 Gaiellales bacterium | reverse complement strand
GTCGCCCGTGCGGGCGGCGACGCGGATGCGGTGGCAACCCGCGCAAGGGATGCCATCGGCAGCGTGCGGCTGTGGTTTGCGATCGACACGCTCGAGTACCTGCGCCGCGGCGGCCGCATCGGCGCCGCCCAGGCGTGGCTCGGCGGGGCGTTGAAGATCAAGCCGATCCTCACATTGGACATCGAGATCACGCCGATCGAGCGGGTACGCACCTCCGGCCGTGCCTTCGAGCGCCTGCTGGACTTCCTCCGGGCGCAGGAGGCAGAGGGCGGCGACGGATGGATCGTCCAGCACGTGCAGGCCCCGGATGTCGCACAGCGCATGGTCGACGCGGGTACCGAGATCTTCGGGCGGCCACCGTTGTTCGTCAACGAGATCGGGCCCGTGATCGGCTCCCACGTCGGCCCCGGCCTGCTGGGCGTCGGCGGCGGGCCGGCCAGGCTGCTCGAGCCCTAGTCGCCCACCCGCTATGCGGTCGAAGGCGCGGGCGGCGCTTCGGGGCCGGGCGGCGGCGTTCCGGCGATGATCACCGGCGTCTCGGGGTTCTCTTGTCGATCGCGCCAGACGTCCTTCACGACGATCTGGATCGCGGCTGCGACCGGGATCGCCACGAGCGCGCCCAGGACGCCGAGCACCGAGGAGCCCACGAGGATCGCGGTGATGACCAGCAACGGCGAAACGTTGACCGTCTTGCGATAGACCAGTGGCTGGACGATGTTGTTCTCGACCTGCTGGTAGACGATGAAGACGATGCTCCAGACGATCAGGTCCGTCGGGAAGTCGGTGAAGCCGGCGACGACGGCGATGGCGACGCCGCCGATCGTCGCCCCGACCAGCGGTATCAGGTCGAGGAACGCCATCAGCACGGCCAGCGGCACGGCGAACGGGACGTCGATGAGGATCAGCACGACGTAGGTCGACAGGCCGGCGATCGCCGAGATCGCCAGGTTGCCCGCCACGTAACCGCCCACCGAGCGATAGACCTCCTCGGCGATCACACGGGCGCGCGGGCCGCGTGCCGGCCCGAGCTCGCGTATGCCCCACTCGAACGCTCGTTTGCCGTCGAGCAGCAGGAAGAACGTCATGACCAGCACCGTGACAACCGTGATGATCGCGTTGAACAGCCCGACCGCGATCGCCTGGAGCGCGCTGGCCGCGTCGCCGAAGTGGGAGGGCAGCTTGCGCGCCTGCTCCGTGAGCTTCGGCGTGCTGTCGTACTTGTCGTCGTAGCGCCGGATCGTCTTGTTGTGGTTGAGCTGGTCGATGTACTCCGGGACGTTGATGACGAACTTGTTGGTCTGGTCGACGATCGGCGGGATGACGAGCAGCCCGATGCCGGCGATCGCGAGCAGCAGCGAGATGTAGGTCATCAGGATCGCGATGCCGCGCCGGGCCCGGAGGCGGCGCTGGAAGAAGTCGACGGACGGCCCGAGCGCGATCGCCAGGAAGATCGAGATGAACAGCTGGCCGATGACGCCGCGGATCAGCCACAGCAGGTAGAGGCCGCCGACCACGAAGATCGCCGTCAGGATCACCTTGGCGACGGTGCGGGCGCTGACGTTCACGGCGGGCACGCTACCCCGCCTATCGGGCGGCCAGGCGCCAGCCCATGTGCCGCTCCAGGTAAACGAGCGGCTCGCCGCCGTCGTGGCGGCCCTCCTCGACATCGCCGACCAGGATCGTGTGGTCGTACAGGTCGAAGCGCGCCGAGCGCGCGCAGCGCAGGTAGGCGACCGTTCCCGCGATCGCCGGGACGCGCCCGTGCCAGGCCCACTCGACCGTCTCGAACTTGTCCTCGGCCAGCGGGTCGGCGAACACGCGGGCGAGCGGCTCCTGGCCGGCGGCCAGCAGGTGCACGCCGAAGTCGGCGCCGTCGGCCAGCGCCTCGTGGCAGCGAGAGGTGTGCGCGATCGACACGAGCACCGACGGGGGCGAGGCGCTGTAGGACGCGACCGAGGTCGCGACCAGCCCGCAGGGCGCACCCTCGGGCGTGCGCGCGGTCAGCACGGCCACGCCCGACGCGAGCGAGGCCATCGCCTCGCGGAATACGGCTTGGGTCCCGGGCACGGCAGTAGGCTAGCCCGTGGATGACCGGCCCCGCCGTCCCGCGTCCGCGCCACTTCTACACCGAGCCCGACTTCGTGGACGTGGCCGGAGTTCGCACGGCCTACCGCCGCAAGGGCGAGGGCGAGCCGGTGCTCTACCTGCACGGCAACGGCTTCACGAGGATGTGGCTGCCGTTCCACGAGAAGCTCGCCGAGAGCGCCGACATCATCGCGCCCGAGCACCCCGGCTACGGCGAGACGCCGATGCCCGACTGGCTCGACGACTTCAGCGACCTGGTCCTCCACTACGACGAGCTGCTCGACGTGCTCGGCCAGGACACGGTGCACCTGGTCGGCTACTCGCTCGGGGGCTGGATCGCGGCGGAGCTCGCGGTCTTCTATCCCAAGCGGCTGCGTTCGCTGACGCTGATCTGCCCCGCCGGGCTGCGCGTCCCCAACGCCCCGGCGCCGAACCTCGTCGCGATGACGACCGAGGCGGTGTGGGAGACGCTGTTCAACGATCCGCGCAACGTGGACTCCGTGCTGCCGGACTACGAGAGCCTCGAGGAGGTCGTGCACCTCTACGGCGAGGCGACGACGTTCGCGCGGCTGACGTGGAACCCGCAGTACGACCTCGCCCTCGAGCGCCGGCTGCGCCGGGTCGCGTGCCCGGCACTGGTCGTCGGCGCCGAGGAGGACCGGGTGATCCCCAACGCCGTCCACGATCGCTACGCCGAGCTGATCCCGGGCGCGCGGCTCGAGCGCGTCGAGGGCACGGGCCATGCCGCCGCCGTCGAGAAGCCCGACGAGGTGGCCGCGCTCGTCACGGCCCACATCGCGGAGAGCGCGGCGTGAACAAGCTCGACTTCTACTTCTTCCACCTGATGCCCTACACGGACATCCCGCCGGGCGACGAGATCGAGTCGAGCTGGGTGACGCTGTCGAACTCGCAGTACGACCCGCAGGTCGGCCACCGGCTCTACAACGAGTACCTCGAGCAGCTGATCGCCGCCGAGGCGATGGGCTACGACGGCGTCTGCGTCAACGAGCACCATCAGAACGCCTACGGGACGATGCCGGCGCCGGACCTGATGGCCGCCTACATCGCCGCGCGCACCGAGCGGATACCGATCGGGATCATCGGCAACGCCCTGCCGCTGCACGCCAACCCGCTGCGCGTCGCCGAGGAGATCGCGATGCTCGACGTGATCTCCGGCGGGCGGATCATATCGGGCTTCGTGCGCGGGACCGGGATGGAGTACTTCTCCTCCGGCGCGAACCCGACCCACTCGCAGGAGCGCTTCTGGGAGGCGCACGACCTGATCGTCCGCGCGTGGACCGAGCCCGGCCCGTTCGCCTGGCAGGGCAAGCACTACAACCTGCCCTACGTCAACCCGTGGCCGCGGCCGCTCCAGCAGCCGCACCCGCCGATCTGGCTGCCGGGGACGGGGTCGCTCGAGACGATCGACAAGGCGGCCGAGCGCCGCTATCCGTTCATGATGGTGTTCGCGCCGCAGTGGTTCACCAAGGCGGCGTACGACATGTACCGCCGCGCCGCCGAGCGGCACGGCTACGAGGCGTCGCCGAAGCAGCTGGCCGCGGCGATCCCCTGTTACGTCGGCGCGACCGACGAGCAGGCGCACCGCGAGTTCCGCCCCCACGTCGAGTGGCTGTTCCGCACGGGCCTCAAGATCCCGCCCTTCCACTGGTTCCCGCCGGGCTACATGACCAAGAAGTCGTTCGCGAACATGCTCGGGGCCAAGGTCCGGCACAACATGAAGGACCACTGGGAGCTGACCTACGAGGAGCTGATCGAGGAGCGCTACGTGATCGCCGGGTCGGCGGACACGGTGATAGAGCGGCTGACGGAGCTGACCGACGACCTGGGCGCGGGCATCGTGCTCGGGGCGGGCGGCCACATCGGCACGATGCCGCACGGCCAGGTGCTGGAGAGCAGCGCGCGGATGGCCGAGGAGGTCTTCCCGCACTTCCGCGCGGCGGGCGCCGGGCCGAGCTACCTGGCGGCCGGCGACGCGGCGGCCGGCACCCCGGCCTGACGGCGGAAGCGCCGCCGCTGGGGCAGGCGGCGTATGACGACGGCCTCGGCGCCGCGCCCGGGCGCGCACGTGTACGAGCGGCGCACCACGCCCACGTCGCGCGGCTCGACCGCCAGGACCACCCGCGTGAGCACGGTGCGCAGCACGACGCGCATCTCGAACTGCGCGAAGCTCGCGCCCAGGCAGCGCCGCACGCCACCGCCGAACGGCATGAACGCGTAGGGGCTCGGGGCGGGGCCGAGGAAGCGCTCGGGCCGGAACGCCTCGGGCTCGGGCCAGTGGCCCGGATGGCGGTGCAGGAGGTAGATGCTGGGCATCAGCACGCTGCGCGCGGGGATGTCCCACGGGCCCAGCGCGAACGGCTCGGTGGTCTTGCGCGCGACGATCGGCAGCACGGGCCTCAGGCGCAGCGTCTCCTTGATCACGGCGTCCAGGTAGTCGCTGCCGCCGCCCGGCAGCTCGTCGGTCAGCCGCGCCAGCGCGTCGGGGTGGCGCAGCAGGCGCTCGAAGCAGAACGCCAGGGCGCTGGCGGTCGTCGCGTGCCCGGCCACGAGGAGCGTCAGGAGCGCGTCGCGCAGCTCCGCGTCGGTCATCGGCGCGCCGTCCTCGACCGTCGCCTCGAGCAGCATCGACAGCACGTCGTCGCCGCGGCGCGCGCGCCCCGAGCGGCGCTGCGCGATCTCGGCGTAGATGAGCCGGTCGACCTGCGCGAGGCAGCGCATCAGGCGCGCCCAGGGTGATCGCCCGCCGAGGTCGCGGCGCAGCTGAGGGAGCATCGTCGAGTACGACTGGCAGCGGTGCAACAGCTCGACGACGAGCGACCGCAGGCGCGGGTCGCTCGCGCCGAACACCGTCTCGAGGATCACGTCGACGGTGATCGACTGCATGCGCGGCAGCAGCGCGAACGGCTCACCGGCCGGCCAGGTCGAGACCTCGCGCTCGGCGATCCGGGTCATCGCCTCGCCGTAGCCGCGCATGCGCTCGCCGTGGAACGCCGGCAGCATCAGCTTGCGCTGGCGCATGTGCTCGGGACCGTCGGCCAGCAGCAGTCCGCTCGGGCCGAGGATCGGCCGGAACAGGCCGTTGATGTCGCCCATCCGCAGCGTCGCCGGATCGCCCTGCATGACCGGCTTGACGAGCTCCGGGTCGGCGATCATCACCACCCGGCTGGGACCGAGCCGCAGCGTGAAGACGTCGCCGTACTCGCGCCGGCAGTGCTCCATCAGCGCGGCGGGGCGCAGCACCCACGCGAGCGTCTGCAGCGACGCCGGCAGGCGAGGTCCGGGCGGCAGGGACATTGCGCCAAGCTCTCACGCGCCGGGGCGCTCCGCCAGCCCCCGGATTCATACCGCGCGGCGTCGGGTCTGCCACTCGCACGGCCGATAGGGCACGTGGCGCGTCCGCCCGGGCGTCCGTGACCTGGAGGCCCCATGCCGTTCGACCTGGTTCGCAATTCCGTGCGCGGCAAGCTGCTCGCCAGCTTCGCTGTCCTCATTGCCCTTCTCGCGGGCGTGGCCGCGGTCTCCGCGTCCTCGATGGGCTCGCTCGGCTCCTCCCACGCCCTGCTGAGCAAGTCGGTTCTCCCGCGCGTCAACGCCGCCGCCGGCGTCCGCGCCGCGGCATCCGACATGCACTTCTCGCAGACCGAGTACGCACTCGACCAGGGCGCGAGCCGCAAGAACTACGAGGCGGACCGCGCAGCCTTCGGCGAGGCGATGCGGCGGCTGCGGTCCGTCACCCATGCGGCCGGGGACATGCGC
>JAWVDZ010000333.1:0-3726 GCA_033856955.1 Gaiellales bacterium | reverse complement strand
ACGTGCCGCTGCAGCGCGAGTGGTTCGAGGTGCTGGTGGCGAAGGAGGACACCCGCCTCCACAAGCCGCACCCGGAGCCGCTGCTGCTGGCGCTGGATCTGATGGGCGCGGCCGCCGAGGACGCGGTCTTCGTGGGCGACTCGCCGTTCGACATCCGGGCCGCACACGCCGCCGGCATCACAGCCGCCGCGGCCGCCTGGGGCGATATCTTCTCCCGCGACGTGCTGGTCGCCGAGGCCCCGCAGATCGTGTTCGACTCGCCCGACCAGGTGGCGCCATGAGCGATGCGGCGAGCCGGGCGGCAGAGCTGCGGGCGGCGATCGACGAGGCCAATCACCGCTATCACGTGCTCGACCAGCCGTCGATCGCCGACTCTGAGTACGACGCGCTGATGCGCGAGCTCCAGCAGCTCGAGGCGGAGCATCCCGAGCTGGTGACGCCGGACTCGCCGACGCAGCGGGTGGGTGCCCCGCCCTCGTCCCAGTTCGCATCCGTCACACACCCCCAGCCGATGCTCTCGCTCGCCAACGCCCGCAACGAGGCCGAGCTGCGGGCCTGGGCCGAGCGCCTGGAGCGGCTGCTGGACGGCGACCCGTTCCAGCTCGTGACCGAGCCCAAGATCGACGGACTGGCCGTCTCGCTGGTCTACCGGGACGGGCTGCTGGTGCGCGGCGCCACCCGCGGCGACGGCATCACCGGCGAGGACGTGACGCCGAACCTGCGCACGGTGCGCACGATCCCGCTTCGCATCCCGCACGCCGGCATGGTCGAGGTGCGGGGCGAGGTCTACCTGCCGCTGTCGGGCTTCGAGCAGGTCAACCGCGAACGGGCCGAGGCCGGCCTGCCCACTTTCATGAACCCCCGCAACTCGGCCGCCGGATCGCTGCGGCAGCAGGACTCCGGCATCACCGCCAGCCGCCCGCTGGCCATCTTCACCTACCAGATCGGCGCCAGCGAAGGGCTCTCGATCGAGTCGCACTGGCAGGCGCTGGAGTGGCTGCGCGGCCAGGGTTTCCGGGTCAGCGAGCACGTCGAGCTGCACGACGAGATCGAGTCCGCGGTGGCCGCCGCCCGTGCCTGGGAGGATCGCCGGGGCGAGCTCGACTACGACATCGACGGCTGCGTGGTGAAGGTCTCGAGCTTCGCGCAGCAGCGCCGCCTGGGCGCTGTCAACCGTGACCCGCGCTGGGCGATCGCGTTCAAGTTCGCGCCCACCACGGCCCTCACCAAGCTGACCCGGATCGGCATCAACGTCGGCCGGACCGGCGCGCTCAACCCTTACGCCGTGCTCGAGCCGGTGGTCGTCGGCGGCGTCACGGTCTCGCTGGCCACGCTGCACAACGAGGAGGACATCAACCGCAAGGACATCCGCGAGGGCGACACGGTGATCGTGCAGCGGGCCGGTGACGTGATCCCGCAGGTGGTCGGGCCGCATCTCCAAACGGGCGTCAAGCGGGGCGAGCCGTGGCGGATGCCGGAGCGCTGTCCGGCCTGCGATACGCCGGTCGTGAAGCCGGAGGGCGAGGTCATGCACCGCTGCCCCAACCGGGCCTGTCCGGCCAAGGGCTTCCAGTGGTTGAAGCACTTCGTGAGCCGCGGCGCGATGGACATCGACGGCGTGGGCGAGAAGCTGGTGCTGCGGCTGCTCGAGCAGGGGCTGGTGACACGACCGCAGGACCTCTACAAGCTGACGGTGGATGACCTGCTGCCCCTGGAGGGGTTCCAGCAGCGCTCTGCCGAGAAGGTGATCGCGTCGATCGAGGCATCGAAGCAGCGGCCCTTCGGCCGGGTGCTGTTCGCGCTGGGAATCACGCACGTCGGCGACGTCAACGCGCAGCTGCTGGCGGACGAGTTCGGCTCGATCGATGCGCTCGCCCACGCCACTCCCGAGCAGATCGCGGCGGTCGAGGGGGTCGGCCCGGTGATCGCCGAGTCGGTGTCGAGCTGGTTCCTTGATGAGGAGCACGCTGAGGTCGTGCGGGCGCTTGCGGAGGCCGGTGTGCAGATGAGCGGCCCACGTCGCGAGCGGGCGGCTGACGGGCCGCTGGCGGGCAAGGTCGTGGTCGTCACCGGCGCCATCGAGGGCCACACCCGCGACTCGATCCGCGAGCACCTGGCCGCGATGGGAGCCAAGGTCACGGACTCGGTGTCGAAGAAGACCGACTACCTGATCGCCGGCGAGGGCGGCGGCTCCAAGCGGGAGAAGGCGGAGAAGCTGGGCGTGCCGGTGGTGACGCTGGAGGAGCTGGAGGCGGGCTAAGGCAGGCTCTGACCGGCCTCGACAGCCGCCAGCCAGTCGTCGGCGAACCTCGCCGGATCGATATCCGTGACGACCCGGGTCGGCCGGCCGACCGGGTCAGGACGCCATCGGAACACGTCTCCGTCAAAACCGTGGCTGAGCGCCATCTCCGTCACCTCGGCACCCGGCCAGCCGAGCGCGGCGGCGCAGGCCAGCGGGTCATGATGAAAGAGCATCAGATCGGCCGGAAGGGAGCGATGGGTCGCCGCCAGCTCGGCGAACTCACGATCCGTCGCATACGCCTCGGCCTGACGAGCGAGCAGGCGGCCAAGCGGGCCGGATGCGCGCAGCCGTGGCACGTCCGTCGCCCGCAGGTGCGCCCTGAGCGTTGCCGAGAACGGAGTCAGCGTGAGGCGCTGCGCGGATGCCGCCACCACCTCGGCCGACGCGGTATCCCACTGCACGTTCCAGTCACGTTCCGCGCCCCACGGCGGGAGGCCGTCGGCCGGCGGCTCCGTCCACCCTCCCATGACGACGATCGGCGCCCGTGCGAGGGTGCCCGGCCACAGCTGCTCGAGTTTCGCGAGGTTGGTGTACGGGCCGATCGCGATCACCGTGGCGCCGCCATCGATGCTCGATCGAAGCATTTCAAGCGCGGCTCCGGCGGGCGCCGGAAGTGGGTCGAGCGGGGGCCAGTACCGTTCATCCCTAAACGGATCGGCACGCTGCCCGGTGGTCATCGAGTACTGCGCGCCGGCCACGACCGGAACGTCGTCGCGACCCACGAGCGAGAGACAGTGCCGCGCGCAGGCGGCGCGCACACCGGCGGGGTCGATGGTGGTGGTGATTCCCACAAGGTCGATGCCGGGCCAACCGAAGAGCATGGCCAGCGCGCAGGCATCATCGGGATCGCCGCCGATGTCCGTGTCGAGGTGGACCCGCAACTGCGCCCTCAAAGGGGCCGGCTGCCTGCCAGCGTCTGCACGATCCTGTCCTGAAGCGCGCGGGCGGCGGCGATGTCGAGCCGCGGCCGGTTGATCACGATCGAGAACACGATCTGGTGGCCGTTGGCCGTCCGCACGTAGCCCGACAGCGCCGAGGCGTCATCGAGCGTGCCGGTCTTGGCCTGTGCGTTTCCGTGGGCCGGGCCGGTCCGCATGCGGCGGCTGAGCGTGCCGTTGACGCCCGCCACGGGTAGCGACTTTCGGAACAGGCCGGCGTAGGTCTGGAAGCTCGCGCGTCGCAGAATCGCCAGGATCTGGCGCGCCGACAGCCGGTCACCCGGTGAGAGGCCGGAGCCGTCGTAGAGCCGCGCGCCGGCCAGTTCGATGCCGAGCGACTCGAGGTAGGCGCGGGTCGCCCGGCGACCGTTGTAGGTGGTGCCCGCCATCCCGGCCGCGGTCGCGATGCGCTTGTTCAGCACCTCGGCGAAGTAGTTGTCTGATGGCCGGTTCATCTCCAGCACCAGCCGGTACATCGGCGGCGAG
>JAWVDZ010000332.1:0-5756 GCA_033856955.1 Gaiellales bacterium | reverse complement strand
TCTGGCGACTCGCGCTGCCGACGGTCGGCGTCCTCCTCCTCGCCCCGCTGGCCGCACGCGCATCGAGCGGGGCGACCAGCGCGCGCTACCAGGCGGCTGCTGGGGCGACGCTGCTTTTGATCGGAGTAGCAACGCTCCTGCCCTGGGTGATCGAGTCCGTCGTACTGCGGCTGCGCGGTGTGGGCGTCGCCGGCCAGCTCGCTGTCCGCCGGCTTCAGCTGGGCAGCGGCAGCGCCTCGCGGACGGTCAGTGGAATTGCAGTTGCCACAGCCGGTGCGATCGCACTGCAGATGCTCTTCGCCGGCGTGCAACACGTGTATACGACGCCGACCGGACAGGACGGAACCACTGCCCAGGTCCAACTCCCCTACCAGGGCGCCGTCGCGCGGATCGGGCCTGTGGGCATCGATCGGCATCTTGCCGCCACGCCGGGCGTCCGCTCCGCCCGTACGCTGATCCAGGCAGACGCGGTCTCGCTCCCTCAACTCCAGCCGACCACCGTGTTCGTCGCCCCGTGCAGCACCCTGCGCGCGCTCGTCACGCTCGGGCACTGCGCCAACGGCGACGCATTTGTCACCCGTGCTGGCACCGGCAAGCAAGGCCAGACGCTGGCCATCGGCTCACTCCCAGACGGCTCCGCCGCCCCCACCCGCTGGACGGTGCCAGCATCCGCAGCTCGGGTCCAGCCACGAACCGGCAACGAGGGCATCTACGCCACACCCGCCGCGATCCCCGCAAGCCTCCTCGAGCGTGCCGGCAGCTCGATGATGACGACCGCCAGGCTCGATCGCGACCGCGCAGATGCCGCCGACCAGCTGCGCACGGCAGCCGCAGAGATCAACCCACTCGCGATCGTCTCCACCCCCGGAGCCATCCGAGAGGATCGACGCTTCGCTGGAATCCGCAGAGCGATCTACATCGGCAGCGCGGCGACGCTCACACTGATCGGCGCCAGCATGCTCGTCGCCGTCCTCGAGAGCCTACGGCAACGCCGACGGCTACTGGCAATCCTGGTCGCCTTCGGCACCCGCCGAAGCACACTGGGCTGGTCAGTGCTGTGGCAGACGCTGATCCCCCTGATACTCGCCCTACTGCTAGCGATCGGCTTCGGAACAGCCTTAGGCGGCATCCTGCTAGCGATGGTCAACCGACCCGTGCAAGCCGATCCGCGCAGCGTCGCCGCAATCTGCGCGCTCGGCTTGACACTCGTTGCCCTCGTGACTGCGCTCAGCCTCCCAGCGCTTTGGCGGCTGATGCGAGCGGACGGGCTTAGAACCGAATAGCCGTCAGGCCGCTTGGAAAGGTGCGTCGACGCAATGGCGTAGTCGAGAGCCGAGTTGTCCGATCGGTCACTATCGAACCGCTTCGAGTGACGATGCCGGCTCACGTCCACCGAACGGATACGACTTCGACCGGCTCAGCCACGCCTTTTAGCATGAGGGCGCGGGGCTCACCCACTGTTTCGACCACATCGCCTTGTAGGCATTCAAGGCTGACGAGGATCTCGTCGGCCGTGGCCGCACCAGCGATACGCGCTGCGACATGGACACCCCGGCCGCGATACGCACCGTCGCCTCTGAGAACATCAGCGGCGTGCACGCCCATCCGCACCGACGGGGCAAAGCCGGCGTCTCGCCGGTGCGCGGCCAGCCGTCGTTGGATTGCCACGGCTGCTTTCACGGCGGCGGTGGGATCCTCAAACGCGACGAAGAAGCCGTCGCCGGCGTGATCGACCTCTTCACCGCGATGTGCTGCGAACTCGGCCCGCAGCGCTGCATCATGCCAGCTGACGAGCTGCTGCCAGGCGCGATCGCCGATCGCCTCCAGCAGGGCGGTCGAGGAGACGATGTCAGTAAACAAAAAGGCCCGCGCGGTCGGTCGGGCCAGCTCATCCTGGGACGCACTCAGCGCTGCGAGAGCGGCCGCCGCCTCGGTGGCGTCTGGACGCGCACCCAGACCGGTGAACACTGCGTGAGCTGACCGAAGCGCGAGGCCGGCGTCGTGCTCGTTGCCGAGGTCGCTCAGTGCTCGGGCGAGCAGCATCTGGGCAAGGGCAGCTTCGTACGGTGCCCGTACCTCCACGAGCCAGATCCGTGCGGCCAGTCGGAACGCGGCGGCGGCCGCCTTCGCATCGGCCACCGCCATGAGAAGCCGGCCCTGCGCTGTGGCTGACCTCGCGATATGTGCGGGCAGCATCAACCGTTCTGCGACGAGCGAGAGCCGGTCGCCCGCGGCGGCGGCGGCGGCGGTGTCACCCTGGGCGAGCGCGATCTCCACGAGCGCCGGCAGCAACCGAGCCTCGTCCAGCGGCTCGGTCGCCTCGCCGAGCGCCGCGTCCAGGCTCGCACGTGCGTCCTCGAGCCGGCCCTGTCGAAGGCGCAGCAACGCCAGGCCAGGCAGCGCATCGATGCCGTACTCGCACGCCGATGCGAACGACTGCTCAGCAGCCGCCAGGTCACCCCGACAACGATGCAGCTCGCCGAGCTCATACATGGCGTTCCCGGCGTCGTACCGATAACCGATCAGCTCCAACTCTTCAGCGGCAGCCGCCGCTTCGCGTTCGGCCGCCAGCCACTCTCCTCCCACGCGGAGGATGGCGGCACGGTTCACGCGGCAGAAGGAGGGAAATACCGGCACCGCCCGTTCGCGGCACCATCGAGCCTGCGATTGGGTCCACTCTGAGGCTCGCCGGTAGTCGGCCAACTGCTGGCACGCGGTGACCGTGAGGCAGTACACGGCCCCGGACACCAGCACTGACGACTCGCCACCCGCGGCCGCAGCCATCGCCTCGTCGATTCGCCTAAAGCCTTCATCCAACCGGCCACAGCCGATCATGGCGCGACCGCCGTACCAGCGCGTCAGCACTTCGAGATCGGCGTCACCGAATTGTCTTGCAAGGCGGGCGGCCTCCTCCGCCAGTTCCACGGCGCTACCGCAGTCACCGGCGTAGATCAGCTCCCTCGCTCGCCACCAAGTCAGCCACGCATGTCCGACCGACGGCGGCTCGTCCTCGAGCAGGCTCATCGCGCGACCGGCCCATCCGGCGCTCTGAGCCTCCTCCCCCCGCCCCTCGTGCTCCCAGGCGAGCGAGATTGCCACTACGGCCGCAGCGGCTCGGTGCCCACGGTCGAGGTGGCCGCGATAGCTCCGGCCGTAAAGCTCCAGGCACGCGCCGAAGTCTCCCGCCATCCAACTCACGACGGCGAACTCAGCCAGCCTGCCCGCGTCCAACCCGCCCCCAGCATCAAGACGAGCGAAGGCCTCGGACGCCTCTTGCCAGCGACCATCCGCCGACAAGCGGCGCGCCACCTCGAAACCCGAAGCGGGGGGCAGCGGCTTGCTCATCGATCGAGTCTACGCTGCGACCGGCGACAGCGCCGTGCCGAAGCTCCGGACTTCTGGTTTCGCCGCAGTTGGAGATCCAAGAAACAAGCACATTGGTGTGGCACCGGGTAGCCGAGCGTACCTCTTGGCCCTGCGATTGCCGGGTCTCGACCGCAACAGGGTTCGGTGTGCTCTGTCATGTCGGTCTTTGGGGAGTCATCCGTGGTCGCCTGCCAGCCTTCGGTTGATCGCGTTTGCGATCGCGTGCAGGGAGGCGGTGACAATGCTGGGATGCACACTCACGCCCCATACTGCTTCGTCGTCGATGTCGGCTTCGACGTAGGCGGCGGCCGTAGCGTCGGCGCCGGAGGCCATGGCGTGCTCGTGGTAGTCCAAGATCTGGACTTGGATGCCGAGTTGGCGGTCGATTGCCTCGACGAGAGCGGCGATCGGGCCGTTGCCAGAGCCGTGAAGATCGGTAAGCCGGCCATCGATCGCTACCTGTGCCGTGATCTGGTCGTGCTCGCCACTGGAATGAGTGTAGGAGACGATCTCGTACGGACGGGTGATGTCGAGGTATTGGTGGTGGAACTCAGCCAATAGCTCGTCCGCCGTCAGCTCGCCTCCGCGGGCGTCGGCGATGACCTGGACGTTGCGCGCGAAGTCGATCTGGAGGCCGCGCGGCAAGGCGAGATGGTGCCGCGTCTCCATCAGATAGGCGACGCCGCCCTTGCCTGATTGCGAGTTGACGCGGATGATCGCCTGGTAGCTCCGCCCGACGTCGGCCGGGTCGACCGGCAGGTATGGAACGTCCCATCGATCGGACTGTGAGCGCTGTTGCGCGTCCATGCCCTTCTTGATCGCGTCCTGGTGCGATCCAGAGAAGGCGGTGTACACCAGCTCGCCTACGTAGGGGTGTCGTGGATGTACTGGAAGATCGTTGCACTCTTCGACGATCGCCCGCGTCTCGTCGATGCGAGACAGATCCAGCCGCGGGTCGACGCCCTGCGTGAGCAGATTCAGCGCGAGCGTGACGAGATCGACGTTGCCTGTCCGCTCGCCGTTGCCAAACAGCGTGCCCTCCACCCGCTCGGCGCCCGCCATCAGGCCAAGCTCTGCCGTGGCGACCGCCGTCCCGCGGTCGTTGTGCGGATGCACGCTGAGAATGATCCGATCGCGTGCGGAGACATGACGCTGGAACCACTCCAGCCGGTCGGCGTACACGTTGGGCGGGAACGACTCGACCGTTGTCGGCAGGTTGATGATCATCTTCTCGGAGTTGGTGGGTGCCCATTCGGCGATCACCGCCTCGCAGATTTCAAGCGCGTAATCGAGTTCGGTGCCGTGGAAGCTTTCCGGCGAATACTCAAACACAATCGGCGTATCCGTCTGGGACGCCAGCGTCTTGCAGAGCGCGGTGCCGCGCACGGCCAACTCGGTGACGCCCGCCCTGTCGAGCCGAAACACGATCCGCCGCTGCGTCTCGGAAGTCGAGTTGTACAGGTGCACGATCGCGCTGTGCGCGCCATCGATCGCTTGGTAGGTGCGCTCGATCAACTCCGGCCGCGCTGGGGTCAGAACCGCGATGGTGGTGTCGACCGGGATCAGGCCGCCGTCGATCAGCTGGCGAACGAAGTCGAAGCTCGGTCTTGGAAGCCGACGGGAACCCAACCTCGATCTCGGTCACTCCAAGCGCGACCAGCAGGTCGAACATCCGCTGCTTGGCGGTGGCGTCCATCGGGTTGACGAGGGCCTGGTTGCCATCACGAAGGTCGGTCGAACACCAGATCGGCGCTCGACTAACCACCGCATCGGGCCAGGCCCGATCGGGCAGGTCGACCGTCTCATAGGGGCGGTACTTGCGATACGGCATGGTCATGGCAAAGCTCCTCAACGACGGCGAGACGTGGCGCGGCACGAACTCAGATCACACGGATCTGCAACGGCGGGGCGCCCGGGTGTTGTGGTATGTCTCGCGTCGATTCCCCTCAACGGGGAAGGAGCAGGCCAAGCCGTACCGAGCACAAGCGCTCGATCACGTGATGGGTTCGACTTAGCTCGGCGACCACGACGACGACCCTACACCCCAGGCAGCCCAACCGCAACGTCGAGCAGCCGCCGCTCCGGCGGAAGTAAAGATTGGCTTGTGGCCAGCTATGGGGCGATGGTGAGCCGTGTGATGTGCTGGCCTTCGATGGTGAAGTCCCACTTGAGATCGGCGGTGCCGCCGGGGAAGTTGCCGGTCAGGCGGCCGGTGACGAGGTAGCGGTCGGGGCCGAGTGCTTCGGTACCGGTGATCTCGGTCGTGTAGCTGCAATTCGAGGCTGCCCCGGTCTGCCAGGCTCGGATCTCGGATGTGCCGTGGCGTTCTTCGCCTTCGTCGATGACGGTGGCGTCCTCAGCGAAAAGGCTGACAATCGAGTCGATGTCGC
>JAWVDZ010000331.1:0-3570 GCA_033856955.1 Gaiellales bacterium | reverse complement strand
ACTCGCCGACTGGTTCGCCGAACGGAGCATCAGAGGGATGCTCACGCGCGCGGTCGGTTCCTGGTTCTTTGTCGGGCTCCCGGTCATCGCAGCGCGGATCTGGTGGTCCGCCATCGCCGCCATCGTCGTCTTCGTGGTCGCCGTGACGATGTACGTGGCGTCAGCGGTCCGCTACATGCATCGGCACGGCAGACAACCCTGACACTGGATTTGGCGGACCGCGCGTCGGGGGTGCGAGTCCCGTCGCTCACCCTCGCAGAAGTCCGCGCGACGCGCCGAACGGCGAATCCGTGAGCCATGCCGTGACTTCGTCGGCAGGGCACGGCGGGCTGAAGTAATACCCCTGGGCGCTGTCGCATCCGTACTCGACGAGCATGTCCAGCGCCGCCTTGTCCTCGACGCCCTCGGCCACGACGAT
The DNA here is from genome assembly GCA_033856955.1 of Gaiellales bacterium. GTDB lineage: Bacteria > Actinomycetota > Thermoleophilia > Gaiellales > JAICJC01 > JAICYJ01. The sequence goes on along the minus strand of JAWVDZ010000331.1, from coordinate 3,152 downwards.
CATGCCGAGGTTGTGGGCGAGGTCGATGGTCGAGCGCACGATGACCGCGTCGCTGGGAACGGACGCGAGGTTCATCACGAAGGATCGATCGATCTTCAGCTCGTGGACCGCCAGCTGCTGCAGATACACCAGCGATGAGTGTCCGGTGCCGAAGTCGTCGATCGCGAGCCGCTCCCCCATCGCGTGCAGGGCCGTCAACGCCTCCGGCGCGTCGGCGTCGATGACCGCGATCTCGGTGAGTTCGAGGATGACGCGGTCGGGCTTGATTCCCCAGGTGTTGGTGAGTTCCGCCACCGTGTCGGGAAGCGCACTCGCCCGAGCGAGGCTTCGCGCCGAGATGTTGACCGCCATCGTCAGGTCAAAACCGGCGTCGTTCCACAACCGCTGCTGGTGAAGAGCCTCGTTGAGCACCCACCGCGTCAGCGGCTCGATGAGCTCGCTGCGCTCTACCTGTGGCATGAAGTGCGCCGGCAACAGGAGGCCGTGGTCGGGGTGCTGCCAGCGCACCAACGCCTCCATGCCGATCGTGCGCTGCTTCGCCGACAGTTCGATCTTGGGCTGAAAATGCAGGCGCAGCTCCCCGCGCGGGATGCCGGCTCGAAGCTCGCTGAGCAGCGTCAGCCAGCGCGCCGCCTGGGCCTCGGGCTCGGAGGCGAAGACCGCAAGGCCGCTGCCCGAGCTCTTGGCCTCATGCAGCGCGAGATCAGCTCGACGCAGTAGATCGGTGGTCGTGGCGCCGTGGTGCGGGAAGAACGCGATGCCGATGCTGGCCCGCACGTCGACTGCCTGCTCGCCGCTGACGATCGGCCGCTCGAAGCCCTCTCGTATCTTCCAGGCGACTGTCGCCGCAGTCGCCTCGTCGGCCACGTCACCCGGAAGAATGCCGAACTCGTCTCCTCGCAGACGAGCCACGGTGTCCGATTCGCGCAGCACCCCCCGCAGCCGTTCGCCGACCGCCCGCAGCACCGCGTCGCCCTGCTCACGTCCGAGGTTCTCGTTGATCTCCCGAAAGCCGTCCAGATCGACCACCAGCACGGCGCAGGATGCGTCTGCCCGCCCCGCGGACGCGATCGCCCGATCCAGACGATCACCGAACAGGGTTCGGTTCGGCAGTCCGGTCAGCTCGTCGTGAAGCATTCGCTTCTCGAGGGCTGCGGTATAGGCCTTGCGATCGGAGATGTCGCGCAGGCACCCGATCGCAAATGTCCGATCGCCGATCTGCATCTGGCTCATGTCCAGCTCCATCGGGAAGTGCGAGCCATCCTTGCGAGAGCCCACGGTCTCCGTCGGCTCGGCGGGAAAGTCGTCGGCCGTCAGCAGGCTCCATCTGGCGCGCGCGGCCTCAGAGAACTGATCGTGATGACTCGGCGCGACGATGAGCTCGAGCGGCTCACCGATGACTTCGTCCTCTGAGTAGCCAAACAGCCGCTGCGCCGCGCGATTGAAGGACTCGATGCGACCCTCGGCGCCTGCGGTCACGATCCCGTCGGCCACATTCTGGAGCACCGCGCGCGCCCGGACCTCGCTTTCGCGCAGCGCCGCATGCAGCCCCGTGATCGAATCCAGTGACCGGCGCAGCTGCGCGGTCTGGAGGAACAGGTCGACGAAGGCCGACACCTTGGCGCATAGCACATCGGCATCGACGGGCGTGAAGAGAAAGTCGACGGCACCGCTCTTATAGGCCTCGATCGTCTCCACCTCATCTGCTCCGAATGCGGTCACGAAGATGAACGGTGTCAGCGCCGAGCGCGTCCGTTGCCGGATGAGCTTGGCCGTCTCGAACCCGTCCATGATCGGCATCCGAACGTCCATCAGGATCACCGCGAAGTCGTGGCGCAGTACGGCACGCAGCGCGGCGCGGCCGGAGTCAGCCTCCACGACGACATAGCCCAGCGGAGCAAGCATCGCCCGCACCGCCAGGCGTTTGGCCGGGTTGTCGTCGACGATCAACACGGACGCGCCAAGCGCGTCCTCCTCCGTCGCCTCCCGATCGCCGGGTTCCACCGTCACCGCCTCCGATCCCGCCCCGCGTCCAGACAGCCCTCACACGTGTCCGCCGCCACATCCCCAAGCGCCACAGTGATCTGCAAATCCTCGCACGTACCACGGCCTTTTTCCATAAAGCCATCACTCTGAATTAAGGTACGCAAGCCCCCGGCGGATCATCGATCATCGTCGGCCCGACGAGGTCAGTGCAACGCCGCCCAGAGATGGTGCGTCGCGTACGAGCGCCACGGCGCCCAATCGGGGCAACCGTCTGCAAGGTCGACGCCGAGCCTGTCAGCCGACTTGCGCACGCCCAGGTCCGTGCCGAGAAGGACGTCGGTGTCACCCATCGCTCGCATCGAGATGTAGTCCGCCGTCCACGGGCCGATGCCGGGCAGCGCGAGGAGCGCGGCGTGCTCCCGCCCGCGGTCTGCATCCGGATCCAGGCTGAGCTCGCCGGAGGCGCAGGCCCGCGCCACCGCCAGCACCGTCCTGGCTCGAGATCGCGGCATCGGCAGCGACGACGGGTCGATGACCGCGAGCTCGGCGGCGGTCGGGAACAGCTGTCCGTCGAACGCTCGTGAGCCGTGGTCGGCCGCGATCCGCCCGAGGATCGTGCGTGCGCCGCTCACGGAGATCTGCTGCCCGACCACCGCTCGAATCGCCATCTCGAACCCGTCGACGGTGCCGGGCGCCCGCAGCCCGGGACGCCTGGTCACCAGCGGTCCCAGCACCGGATCGGCAGCGAGCTGGTCGTCGACTGCTGACGTGTCCACGTCGAGGTCGAGCAGTCGGCGCACGCGAGCGACGACGGTGACCAGATCGTCCCCGTCGGTGAGCTCCACGCGGCAGGCGACGGCGTCCTCGCCAGGGGTGAGACTGATGCGAGCCGGGCCGCCGGGAGCGCGCAGCGTGCGCGTGTAACAGCCCGCCTCGCACGCTTCGACTGCCGGGATGGCTCGGCGGCCAAGAAACGCGAACGTGGCATCGAGATCCACCGGCCCGCGGTGGGCCCGCAGCTCAAGCGTGCGCAGCGTCATCGATCTGCACCGCGTAGCCGGCGCGTATCGCGGCGATCGTCGAGGGCGGGGTTATGACGTGCGCGGTCCCGTGCGTGGGCCGTGTCCGGCGGCCGCCGTATCCCTCGTGCGTCCAGACCGTCAGCT
>JAWVDZ010000330.1:0-3156 GCA_033856955.1 Gaiellales bacterium | reverse complement strand
CCTGAACGGCCCGGTGTTCGCACTGAACCCGGACCTCATCGAGCGCGCCGACTGCACGCCGGACACGGTGATCACCCTCGTCGACGGCACCAAGTACGTCGTCGCCGAGCCGCTCACCGAGATCGTCCGGCTCATCCGGCACTTCCGCGCGTCCGTGGTGGCCGAGGCCCAGCACCTCGAGGCCCACCCGGCCCTGTTCCACGCCGACGCCGATACAGAGCCCGGCACGACGGTGGTGCAGCTGCACAGGAGGGAGCGGTAATGGATCCGGCATCCATCATCGGCCTCGTCCTGGGACTGGGCGCCGTCTTCGGCTCCATGATCATGGAGGGCGGTAACCCGGCCTCGATCTTCCTGCCCCCGGCCATGGTTCTGGTGTTCGTGGGCACGTTCGGCGCCGTCATGATCGGCGGCACCCTCAAGGACGCGATCGGCTTCTTCGGCTCCATCGCCAAGGCCATGATGGCCAAGGTGACCTCGCCGGCGTCGCTGATCGAGGTCACGGTGTCCCTGGCCGAGCGCGCCCGCCGCGAGGGCCTGCTGGCCCTCGAGGACGCGATCAAGGCCGTCGAGGACCCGTTCCTGCGCAAGGGCCTGGAGATGGCCGTCGACGGAACCGACCCCGAAGAGGTCCGCGAGATCCTCGAGGCCGAGGTCACGGCGAAGAAGGCCGCCGTCAAGGTGGCGGCCAAGCCGTTCACCGACATGGGTGGCTACGCGCCCACGATCGGCATCATCGGCACCGTGCTCGGCCTGGTCCACGTGCTGGAGAACCTGGCGAACCCGGGCGAGCTCGGCCACCTGATCGCGGGCGCGTTCGTGGCGACCCTGTGGGGCGTCATGTCCGCCAACGTGCTGTGGCTGCCGCTGGGATCGCGGATCAAGCGGATCGGCGAGATCGAGGTCCACCAGATGGAGCTCGTGATCGAGGGCGTCATGGCTATCCAGTCCGGCGCGAACCCGCGGCTGGTCGCCCAGAAGCTCAAGAGCCTGTGCCCGCCCGGCACGGTGCCCGAGGCCGAGGCGGCGTAATGAGCGGCGGGGGCCACGGCGGCAGGAGAAAGAAGCACGAGGAGCACGAGGAGCACGAGAACCACGAGCGGTGGCTCGTCAGCTACGCCGACATGATGACGCTGCTCATGGTGCTGTTCATCGTCATGTTCGCGATCAGCCAGGTCGACCAGAAGAAGTTCATGCAGCTCAAGAACGGGCTGGCCGTGGGCTTCGGCGAGCAGTCGGCGGCGTTCAGCGGCAGCACGGGCACGCTGGACGACAACGGGCAGGCCCCGGCGCCGATGAGCCTGGCGTCCCAGAACGACAACCCGAAGACGAAGACCGACGCGGAGAAGGAGCTGGAGAAGCAGGCCGTCGCCGCGGCGGACCGCACCCGCGGCGAGGAGAACCTCAAGGCCGCCGAGAAGGAGGTCCAGAGCCTCGCCGAGACCAAGGCGAAGATCGACGCGGAGCTCAAGAAGCACGGCCAGCAGAGCGCGGTCCGGTACCGGATCGACGAGCGCGGGCTGGTCATCAGCGTCGTCACGAGCGACGTCATCTTCCCGGGCGACATGGCCACGCTGCTGCCGGCCGGGGCTACCGTGCTGCGCACGATCGGCCCGGTCATCGGCGCACTGCCGAACGGCGTCGAGGTCGACGGCCACACCAATCACCTCGGCGTGGCGAACCCGCAGTACCCGACTTCGTGGGAGCTCTCGGCGGCCCGCGCGGCCCGGGTGGTCCGGTATTTCGCTGACAACCACTACGTGTCCGCGAAGCGGATGATGGCGACCGGCTTCGGCTCCCAGAAGCCGCTGTACCCGGTCACCGATCCGCGCGCGATCAAGCTCAACCGGCGGGTCGACGTCATCGTGCTGTCCGCGCTGCCCGCCGACCAGCGGGCGCTCCTGCCCGCCGCGGCGGCCGCGAACAAGTCGACCGCCGGCTTGGCCAGCCACGACGAGACGACCGGCGGGACACCCTAACCCGACCCGGGCTCGCGAACCGCGCGCCCAGTTCCGATAGCACCACCTCCGGCAGCACCCACCCCGTGATCCTTCGAATCTCCAGGAGTCCTGAGATGTCCGCTCAGCTGAAGACCGCCGAGGAGGCGGCACCGCCCAAGAAGTCCAAGAAGATGCTGTTCATGATCATCGGCGCCGTGCTGATGCTCGGCGGTGGCGCTGGCGGCGGGTACTTCATCTTCGCGCCCAAGGGCCCGCCGCCGCCGCCGGTGGCCGGCAAGGTCATCCCGCTGGACTCGATCACGGTCAACCTGGCGAACGGTCACTTCCTGAAGATCGGCCTGGCGCTCCAGGCCACCGCCGACGCCGCCGAGGCGCCCGACGGCAGCAAGGCCAAGGACCTGATGATCGCCCAGTTCAGCAACAAGCCGGTCGCCGAGCTGAGCTCGGAGAAGGCCCGCGACCACCAGAAAGAGCAGCTCAAGGACAAGATCGTCAAGGCGTACACGGACGAGGCGGGGGGCACCAAGATGGTCATGGACATCTACTTCACCGAGTTCGTGATGCAGTAGCGCCCATGACATAGGTCACTTTCCTCATACGAACGGCGGAACGGCCGATGGATCCGGCGTGACACAGTCGCCATCGGCCGCTCCGTCCCGTTCATCGGGCCGTACTCAGCGGCGCGCCAAGAACGTCGCGCCGCAGCCCTATGACTTCCTCCGGCCGACCAAGCTGTCCCGGGAGCACACCCGTGCCCTGGAGGTGGCGTACGAGACGTTCGCCCGCCAGTGGGCCACGCTGCTGACCTCCACCCTGCGGGTGGTGGCGACGATCCACCTCGCGTCGATCCAGCAGCACACCTACGACGAGTACATCTCCTCGCTCCAGACCCCCACCATCCTGGTCAAGACCACCCTGGACCCGCTGCCCGGGACCGCCCTGTTCGAGCATTCGCTCAGCGTGGCGATGGCCTGCGTGGACCACATGCTGGGCGGGGCCGGCGGCGAGCAGCCCCAGCGCCAGCTCACCGAGATCGAGCACGTGCTGATCCGGGGGATGCACGAGCGGGCGATGAGCGAGCTGCGGTACGCGTTCGAGTCGATCGTCACCCTCGAGCCCCGCCTCGGGTCGATCGAGTACAACCCCCAATTCGCGCAGGCGGCCGCGCCGTCGGACGCTGTTGTCGTGGCGTACT
>JAWVDZ010000329.1:0-5862 GCA_033856955.1 Gaiellales bacterium | reverse complement strand
CGGTCACGACGCCCTTGTGGGTTGCGGACCTCGTCGCCTTGCGCATCGCCGTCTCGTCGTCCACGTGGTCATGCACCCAGATCGCGACGAACACGATCGTATCGCCGGTCGGCTCGAGCAGCCCCTCGGCGACGGCGTCCAGCACGCCCTGGCCGATGCCGAGCTGCGCGGCGCCGAACGTGATCGCCTCGTGGCGGCTGCCGGCCGTCGTGGTGGCCTTGTTCATCATCACGGTGGGCGGCCAGATCGGCTCGTAGTCGTCCTTCGTCTCGCCGACGCAGACCAGGATCGGGCTGTGACCGGGCTTGGGCGATGTGAACGCGGTCATCAGCGCGGCGGCGGTGGGGCTGCCGCGGCGGGCCAGGATCACGTTGACGTGCGCGCCGTTGGGGTCGACGCCGGCCCAGCCCTCGCCGATCGCGCCGTCCAGCGCCACCCCGTGATCGCCACCCGTGTCCGACATCGACGGCACTCTACAGCCGGTCCTCGAGCCTCTTCGTGCCGTAGTGGAACAGCAGCAGCCCGCCGATCGTCACCACCGCGATCACCGCCGCCGCGTACAGGCCGTAGCGCGTGATCGCATCGGCGGCGGACTGTCCCGCGTAGTAGGCGATCAGACCGACGCCGGTCGCCCAGTCGATGCCGCCGAGCGCGTTCCATAACAGAAACCGCCACCACTCCTTGTGCGCCAGCCCCGCCACCCAGGCCGCGCTGTAGCGCAGCACGGTGATGAAGCGGCCGAAGAAGACGGTCTTGCCACCGTGGTCGCGCATGATCCTCTCGGCGCGCGGCAGCACCCGCTCGGCGTACTGGTTCAGCCAGCCCCAGCGCCGGAACAGGGCGCGGCCTCCCCAGCGTCCGATGATCCAGTAGCCCAGGTTGTCGCCGATGATCGCGCCCGCGATCGCCAGCCCGATCACCTCCACGATCGAGTAGTGGCCCTGTGACGCCAGCACCCCGAACGCGATCAGCGCCGTCTCGCCCGGGACGGGGATGCCGAACGACTCGACCAGCACCGCCAGGAACAGCACCGGCAGGCCGTGGTGGGTGAAGAAGTGCGTCAACGCCGATCCTTTGACGTGAGACGGAAAGCACTACACTGGGTGAAGGTGATACCGCCTGTCCTTCGTTTGACGCGCCCGCAGTTGGTGCTTCTGGCCTCGTGGCTAGGGGTGTCGGCGGCATTGGCGGCGGTGGGAGTCGTCACCTGGCTGCAGTCCAACCGGGTGTTGGCCGGCATGTTCTGGGCAGCGGCAGGCGTGGTCGTCGTCGCCGTGGTCGTGCTCGCGGTGTGGTATCGCACCCGCCCCGGCTCCACCCGGCGCTGGTAGCGAACCGTCGTGGCGGCGACCATCTAGCCGAATCCGACCGCGGTGGCGGCCGGCAGCGGGCTTCGCGGAAGCCCCGGCCGCGGCTCGCCGACGTTGTACTCCCGCGGGGCGACATCGTTCGGCCCGTCGGGGTAGAAGACGCTCGCCAGCGCCTGGATCTGGGAGCGGCCCTGGCCGAGCTCGAACTGGCCGCCGCCGTACATGCTGATCCCGCGCGCCTCGCAGGCCTCGATGCACTCCAGCAGCCGCTCGACTGTTCCGAACCGGGACGGCTTCACGTTCAGCCAGCGCGGCTCGACGCGCAGGGCGTCCACGTCGGCCAAGGAGTGCACGGGGGCATCGAAGCTGAGCCGGTCATGGGCGCCTGAGAGCGCTTCCAGGCAGGCGTCGTCCAGCCACGCATCCTCGATCACCACGTCCGGGAAGCGCTCCGCGATCGCGTGGTAGAAGACGGGGTCGGGCTCGAGGTCGACGACGGTGCCGTGGTAGTACGCCTTCAGGTCGAGCACCCGCACCCGCCCGGTGGCGGCCAGCCGCCGCATCAGCTCCTCGTCCCAGGAGTCGTCGGGGTCGAGCTTGAACTCGAGCGTGGGGTCGGAGGCGATCCATCCCTCGATGTCCGCGCGGGTGGATGCGACGAACCGTACCGGGCGGGCCTCGCGGCCCGCCGCCTCGGCCAGCGAGCGGCCGGACTGGCGCAGGGCGAGGTCGAGCGCCGACGACTCGAACGCCCACCGCCGGTAGTCCCGCGAGGCTTCCTGTGCCGGCGGGCCGGCAAACAGGTCGCGGCCCTCGAGCCGCTGCGACACCTCCGACAACGACTCGCTTCCGGCCAGTGGCAGCGACGCCGGAAAGCCCTCGTGATCGTCGGCCGTGTAGGTGACGTCCTCCCCGCGTCCCTCGTGCCCGCCGCCCTCCATGACCACGGTCGTCGTGACGCGGATGAACCCGCTGGCGACGGACTGTTCGAGCCGTTCCAGGCGGTAGCCGTCGACGGTCAGGGGCAGGTGGGCGAGCAGGTCGTTGAGTGGCATGCGGCGTATCCTAGGCGCGGCACCGCGCGGGGGTACGCTGCCACGATGACGACCGACGACCTCGACACGCCCTGCCTGGTCGTCGATCTCGATCGCCTGCAGCGAAACATCGCGGTCTGGCAGTCGACGGCCACCGCAGCCGGTAAGCGCCTCCGCCCCCACATGAAGACGCACAAGACGGTCGAGATCGCGGGCATGCAGCGCGACGCCGGCGCGTCCGGCATCACCGTGGCGAAGGTGGCCGAGGCGGAGCTCTATGCGGACGCGGGTTTCGAGGACGTGGTGATTGCCTATCCGGTGACCGGCGATGCCAAGTGGGCGAGAGTCGCCGCGCTGGCCGGGCGGGCTCGGATCGCCGTCAACGTCGAGAACCCCACCGCGCTGCGTGGCCTCTCGGCCGCGGCCGCCGCGGCCGGTACCACCGTCGGCGTGTGGCTGGACGTGGACAGCGGCCTCGGTCGCTGCGGCGTCCCGATCGATCGGCCCGACGACGTGATCGCGCTGGGACGGCTTGTGGGAGAGCTGCCGGGGCTTCGGCTGGACGGGCTGACGACGTACCGGGGACTCGGCTTTGCGGGCGCCGACGCGGTCGATCCACCCCGGGCGGGCCGGGACGAGGGGGAGCTGCTGGCCGAGCTCGCGTCCGCGCTCGGCGTCGCGGAGATCGCCGCCGGCAGCACGCCCACCGGTCGCGGCGTTGCCGAGGTGGCCGCGGTGACCGAGATTCGTGCCGGCACCTACGTCTTCAACGACCTGATGCAGCTGCGCTGGGGCAGCGCCGCCGAGCCCGACCTCGCGCTGTCTATTCTGGCAACGGTGGTCAGCACCAACCGCGAGGGTCGGCTCACCGTGGACGCGGGGTCGAAGACCTTCTCAGGAGATGCGGTGTTGTCGGACGAGCACGGCCGGGTGGTGGCGCGCAGCATCGAGGGAGACGTCGTCCTGGATGGCCTGACCGAGGAGCACGGCGTCGGCCGCCGCTCGCGGCAGGTGGAGGTGGGCGATCGGCTGCGGTTCGTGCCGGTGCACGTCTGCACCTGCGTCAACCTGAGCGACGAGCTGTACGCCGTGCGGGGGGATCGGGTCGAGGCGGTGTGGCCGGTGGCCGCGCGAGGGTTCCGCACCTAGCCGCGTCAGCCATGGATGGTGCAGGCCACCAGCCCACCGCACCCCGTCGCGTCGTCGTAGGCGGGATCGACCGCGCCCCACCCGGTGCCGATCGAGCCCGTGTAGCCCTGTGACTGCACCCAAGCCCCTGACGGATCGCGAACCTCGACGTAGTAGCCGAAGAAGGCGTGTGGCGCTCCGCCGCCTCCGGTCACGCTCGAGCCGAGCAGTGTGCCGCCGTCGCGTTCGAGAAATGCGGTTGGCGCCTCGACCACGACGACCGGCGTCAACAGCCCTTCGGGATGCAGGTAGGTCAGCGAGATGATGCGCATGCCCAGGGCGGCCGCGTTGTACCGGATGCGGGCAGTCAGCTGCGCCTCGCTCGTCAGCCGGTAGTGGTCGAGCGGTCGCACACCGCTACCCCCACCGAGGGCGCGGGCCTCGCCCGGCTGCGACCAGCCTCCCAGACGTGGAAAGCCGTTGGCCGGTGCCTGGTCGCGGTACACCGCCGAGGCCATCTGAGCTGACCAGACCGCGCGGGCAGACGCGGCCAGACCATTTGGCAACCGGAAGAATGCCCAGGATCTTCCTGGCACGAAGCCGTGCGGCGGAACGCCGATGTGCGCATCGAGCAGACCGGTCGGGCCGAGCTGAGCGATGATCGCCTTCAGCAGCGCACCACGGGTCGGACGCCGTATCGGCGCCACATCGACCACGCGGGTCGTCAGGCGCGCGGGGATCGGCCCAACCGCGAGGGACGGCGACGATCCGTGTGCGCTGGGAGCGGATGTGGCCGCCCCGCCCGAGGAGCAGGCTGCGGCCAGTGCCAGCACCGCCGCCATGAGCGCCATCAGCTTCACGCCACTGTGACAGCCTGCCCAGCCGGAAGGTTCCCGCCCCCGTCAGCGAGTCCGCTCGTACTGACCCCATACGTCGCGCGCGGGGAACAGACCGACGAAAGGACTCGCGTAGTGGGTGGGAGCGTGCGAGCCCCGCGGTGCGACGGCGGCGTGCGGGGCGCCCTGGCCGCCGGCCAGCAGCAACGCGACCGCTGCCGCGAGCGTCGCCAGCGCGGCCGGCGCCGAGGATCTGTCGCGGTCGACGGCGCGCGCCGGGCGCACTGTGCTCGTCGAAATCATCGACGCTACTGGCCCGCCAGCTCTCCCGCCGCCGACTGCACCGCTCGCACGATGCCCGAGTAGCCGGTGCAGCGGCACAGGTTGCCCGAAAGCGCCAGCCGGATCTCCTCCTCGCTCGGCGTGGGGTTCTCGTCCAGCAGAGCCTTGGCCGAGATCAGCATGCCGGGCGTGCAGAAGCCGCACTGCACGCCTCCCTGATCGAGGAAGGCGCGCTGGAGCGGATGAAGCTCGCCGTCCGGCGCCGCCAGCCCCTCGATCGTCGTCACCTCGCGGCCGTCCGCTTGGAGGGCGAGGTAGGAGCACGAGTTGACCGGGCGGCCGTCGAGCAGCACCATGCAGGCGCCGCACTCGGAGTCGTCGCAGCCCTCCTTGGAGCCGGTCAGCCCCACCTCGTCACGCAGCACGGAGAGCAGGCTGCGCCATGGCTCGACCTCGACCGGGTAGCCGACGCCGTTCACGTTCAGGGTTGCCGGGTATCTCATGCTGCGCCTCCGTTGGTCGCGCCGTGGAGGGCGGGACTGGCTGGGATCGGGACGTGCTCGCCGCGTGCCCGTGCCAGCGCCGCGGTGATAGCACGGCGGGCGATCACGGCCGCCATCGCGCGGCGGTAGTCGGCCGAGCCGCGCACGTCGGAGATCGGACGGGATGCCGCCGCGGCAGCGTCCGCACCGGCGCGCACCGACGCCTCGCCGCCGTCGCCGCCGACCAGCGCGGCCTCGGCTTCGGGCACGCGGTGGATGGTCGGCGCAAGCGCCGTGATCGCGATCCGGGCGTCGCTGACGCGGTCGCCGTCGATCGTCACGACGGCCGTCGCTCCCACGATCGCGATCTCCATCTGGCGACGGTACTCGAGCCTCACGTAGCAGCTGCCGGTGCCGGCTGCCGGCTCCGGGATCGTGATCGCAACCAGCAGCTCGTCCGCGTTCGCGGTCGTCTGGCCGGGGCCGGCGAACAGCTCGGCCACCGCCAGCTCGCGCTCGCCCGAGGTCGAGCAAAGCGTCGCCACCGCGTCGAAGCAGATCAGCGGGCCGCCCGTCTCCATGGCCGGCGACGCGTTCATCACGTTGCCGCCGATGGTGCCGACGTGGCGGGTGGCGTGGCTGCCGACGATCGCGCATGCGTCCGCAAGAGCGGTCAGGCGATCGCGCACGGTCGCGTCGGCGACGATCTCGGCGTGCGTCACCAGCGCGCCCATCCGCAGGCCGCCGCCGGCGGAGGAGATGCCGCGAAGCTCGTCGATGGCATGGATCG
>JAWVDZ010000328.1:0-2505 GCA_033856955.1 Gaiellales bacterium | reverse complement strand
CGGCGGGTCGGCCAGCCGGTCGACGATGTCACGCACGCGGAAGCACAGCGAGTCGAGCGCCGCCCGGACGAGGTGGGCACGCGTCGTCCCGGCGGTCATGCCTGCGAACACGGCGCGCGCCTCGGAGCGCCACCAGGGCGCGCCCAGCCCGGCCAGCGCGGGGAGGAAGTGCACGCCGGCGGTGTCGGGGACGGAGAGTGCCAGCTGCTCAGTCTCCGAAGCGTCGGCGATCAGGCCGGCCCCGTCACGAAGCCACGTGATCACGGTGCCGGCCGAAAAGACGCCGCCGTCGAGCGCATAGCTGACCGAGCCCGCCGCGTCCCAGGCGACGATCGGGATCAGCCCGGCTGGATCGGCCGGGATACCGGCCCCGCGCTGCTGCAGCAGGAAGATCCCGGTGCCGTACGTCGCCTTGGTGGCGGGCGGCCGCAGGCAGCCATGCCCCGCCAGGGACGCGGTCTGATCGACCAGGAGCGATCCCAGCGGCAGGCCGGCGAAGGTACCGAGGCCGCTGCCGAACGAGGGCCCGATCGGTGGCAGCCATTCTCGCTCGATCCCGTGCAGCTCGAGCAGGCGGGGGCTCCACTCACCCGGCCGCGCCAGCTCCTGCAACTGCGTGCGGCCGGCTGTGGAGGGCTCGGTGCGCGCGCCGTCGCCGAGACGCGCGGTCAGGAACGCGTCGAGCGTGCCCGTGCGAAGCGTCCCCCGCTGGGCGCACTCGGCGACCGCCGGCACGTTCTCCACCAGCCAGCGGATCTTCGTTGCCGAGAAGTAGGGGTCGAGCGGCAGCCCGGAGAGGGCAAGGATCTCCTCGCCCGCGCCCGACCGCTCGAGGCGGTCGACGATCGGCTGGGAGCGCCGGCAGCCCCAGACGACCGCGGGGGCAAGCGGCTCCAGCGTCTCGGCGTGCCAGGCGACCACCGTCTCGCCTTCGTTGTCGAGACCGACCGCGCCGATCGTGCCGGGGCCGCCGACTGCGCGCACCACCTCCGCCAGCGAGTCTCGCACCGTGCCCACCGTCTCCTCGGCGTCCTTCTCGATCCAGCCGGGCTGCGGGTGGCGGACGGCAGCGGGGCGGTAGGCCTCGGCCAGCGGCTGGAGGTGCTCGTCGAAGGCGACCGTGCGCGTCCCGCTGGTGCCCTGGTCGATGCCGATCAGGACGGTCACAGGCGGCGGGCGAGCACCAGCCCCGCGACTGCCACCGAAGCGGCGATCAGCGGCCCTCGCAGCGCCCGCGCGATCATCGGCACATCGCCCGGCTCAACCTCGATGTGCGACCGCCAGGCGCCGAGCTCGCCGTCGACCACCAGGCCCCCGCGCTCCAGGCGCACACCGGTGACGGTGAACGGCAGCTTCCCGATCGGCGACGTGACCTTCATCGTGTCTCCCTTCGCGTGAGCATCGATCGTACGGATTGGGCGGCTTCGGTGCCCGCCGCTGCAGCGCCGGCAACCGACGCGGGGTCGGCGAGCGGCTGTGCGTAGACGACTCCGGGCCCGTCGCGAACGGCGCCGTCGACGTTTCGCAGCGCCACCATGCTGTGGGCGAGCACCAGCCCGTCACAGTCGACCGGCTCGCCGGTCTGCAGCGTCACGCGCTGCACCCGGGGCGACCCCTCGACCGACACCGGCCGCGCGCCCGCGCGCACGATGATTCGCTCGTCCGCCGGCATCGTCAGCCGCAACCCGTCCGGAGCCAGAACCGTCACGGCCGACGCCCCGGCGTGCAGCAGCTCGGAGACCGCGCGCCGCGCCCAGTCGCCGCCGCCGACGACCGCCGGCCGCCTGCCGGCGATCAGCCCGTTCTCGGCCAGGTGGCACGCTGCCGGCGCCGGCAGGATGCCCGCCGGCCGGCCGCCCACGATGCCGAGCTCGGCCCTTCCCAGAGGCCGCGTCCCCGTGGCGATCACGAGCGCCGCCGCGTCCAGGCGCAGCGGGCCGTCCTGGCCCGTGGCGAGCAGTTCGAGGCCGTCCCAGCGCGTGGCCGTCACACCCAGCCGCAGCTCAGCGCCGCAGGTCTCGACCAGCCGCTCGGTCTCAGGCTGCTCCCAGCCGTGCACGCCGCCGGCGACGGGGATGCGATCGAGCACCACGACCTCCGCGTCACCGGCCAGCGCGGCCGCGCACGAGAGCCCGGTGATGCCCGCGCCGACGATGATCACCCGCTCAGCCACGGCGGTCTCCCTCGGGCAGCACGCCGAGCGTCGCATCCGGCTCGGACACGGCGAGCTCCTCGGGCCGGCGGCCGGTGTGGAGCGAGTGCAGGAACGAGACGCCGGAAAGGCAGTACGCGCCCTGGCATCGGCCGCCGGTGGCACGCGTGCGCTTGCGGACGCCGTCGAGCGACGTCGGCGTCACGGCGAGCTCGTGAACCGCGGCGATCTCAGCGGCGGTGACCTGCTCGCATGCACAGACGACCTGGCCGTACCGGCGGTCGCGGGCAAACAGCTCCTCCGGATGTGGATGGTCGAGCAGGCGGGGAAGGGGTTCCAGCGTATGTACGGCA
>JAWVDZ010000327.1:0-2915 GCA_033856955.1 Gaiellales bacterium | reverse complement strand
AGCGAGACCGCGGCCACAACCGTGCCCAGCCGCCGGCCGTTCGAGACCACCGGCACGGCGTACAGGCGCGTGTCCCCCACGTCCCGCGCTCCCCCATCGGATGATGCCAGCCCCGCCGCGGCCAGATCGAGCGACTCCACCACCCGGGGCGATTCGACGGCCGTGGCGCCGGAGAAGATCCAGACCGGCACATCGACCGCCGCCGCGTCCGGCGCCTCCTCGAGCTGGATCGAACCGCCCCGCACGGTCAGCGCGGACAGTTCGGCGGTGGCACGAGCGCGGGCGCGATCGTTGGCAGACGCCGAGAGCTCGTGGCGGAGCACCAGGTTGAAGGCAACCACCAGCACGACCAGCGCCGCGGCCACCGCGACGCCGGAGGCGAGCAGGAGCCGCGTTCGGATACCGCGCCGGCCGCTCATCCCAGCGTGTATCCGACCCCGTGAGCGGTCGTGATGCCGGGAGCGTCGGGGAGCTGGCGCAGCTTGCGTCTGAGCCTGGCGAGGTAGGCGTCGAGTGTGTTCTCGTGGACGATGGCTCCGTGTGGCCAGCCGGCCTGGATCAGCTCGCGCCGGCGCACGGTCTCGCCCGCTCGGCCCACCAGCAGTCCCAGCAGCCGATACTCGGTCGGCGTCAGCGTCACCGACTCCTCGCCGAACCGCGCCGAGTGGGTGGACGGATCGACGATCAGGCCGCTGGCGTCGCGCGGCTCCGGCCCGCCGCGGCGCACCTGTGCGCGCAGGCGGGCGACCAGCTCGTCGAACGAGAACGGCTTGATCAGATAGTCGTCGCCACCCGCGGCGAACCCGCTCAGCCGGTCGGGCAGAGCATCGCGGGCGGTCAGGAACAGCACCGGCACATTGAGGCCACGGGCGCGAAGCGCCTGGCAGAGATCCCTGCCGTCGGCGTCGGGCAGGCCGATGTCGAGGATCAGGGCATCCGGCTGGCGCCGCTCGGCAAGCTGCTGGAGCCCGGCTGCGGTTGCCGACGCGGCCACCGCGAAGCCCTCCTCGCGCAGGCCGCGCACGACCAATCCGCGAAGCTCGTCGTCGTCCTCGGCGATCAGGATCAGCGGCTCGCTCACTGCTCGCGAAGTATGGCACCGAGCCGCATCCGCCCCAGCACGCGGAGCGTCAAGGCGACCGCCAGCACGCCGCTGACGATTGCCGCGAGGCCGAGCTCGATCAGGAACTGCCATGGCACCGTGAGCGCGTCTGGCGGCGGGTCGAACACGTGCTGGAGCATCGCCACCAGCATCTCGGAGAGCAGCCAGCCGAGGCCTGCGGCGAGCGCCAGCGAGGCGCCCAGCACCATCGCCGCCTCGCTCCACAGGAAGGCTCCGACGTCGCGCAGCGATGCGCCGACGGCGGTCATCGCCGCGAACTCGTGGCGGCGCTCGGCCATCGACAACGCGACGAACAGCGCCATCGCAGCGGCCGCGAGCACCACCGCGAACAGCTGCTCGATGCGGCTGATGCCGTTCAGGTCAACGGTCGTTATCGAGCTGGTGGTCTGCTCCACCTGCTGCTGGATGTTCTTGACGCTGGCTCCGAAGGGCTTCACGGTCGCCGCGACGCGAGCCGCCACGGCCGCCGGATCGCCGCCGGCCTTCGCGAACACCACGTTGGGGCCTGGGTCGTGCGTGACCTGCTGCAGATACGCCCGGTTCGTGACCATGAACGAATCCTTCGGTGCTGACGGGAACTCCTGCACCACTCCCACGACGTGGAACGGCGCCACCGTGAGCTTGCCGGTCAGCCGGTCGAGCACGCGCAGCCGCAGCAGGTCACCGACGCCGAGCTGGTAGTCGGTGATCGTCTCGCGCGAGACGAGGATGCCGTCCGGCGTTGCTTGAAGCGCGGCCATCGCCTGTGCGGCCGACGATCCCACGAAATAGGAGTCGCGAAGCGTGGTGGCCGCTGTGAACCCTGCCGCGTCGATGCCGTAGGTGTCCTGCAGGTCGGGGCCCACGTACGCGTAGGAGTGGTCGAGCGAGGTGGTGGCGGTGATGCCCGGTACCGACGCCACTCGTCGTGCCAGCTCCGGGCCGGCCCCGCCCGGCGGCCCGGAGACGGCAACATCGGCGCCGAGCGTCAGCTGTGCGTCCACCATCGACTGGTGGTCGTAGGTGGCTGTGAAGATCCCCAGGTTGACGCCAAAGGCCAGCAGCAGGCCAACCACCAGCAGCCCCCGGTTGATGGCGGCACCGCGGCGGCCGGCGCTTGCCAGCAGCAGGCCCCGCATCGAGATCGATCGGCTTCCCCCGGCGCGCGCGGCCAGCCACGCCAGCGCGCGGCCACGCAGACGGACCAGCAGCAACGCCGAGCCGATCCAGAGCAGTGCCGGGGCGAAGAACATGTAGACGGAGAGCGAGAGGGTCGGGTTCGAGTCGGGGTTGACGACGGCCGAGAAGCCGGTGCTCACGGTCAGCCAGTAGATGCCCGCGCTGACGGCGAGCGCCAGCAGATCGAGCCACAGCCGCTGCCAGAGCGGCTTGCCCCTCGATCGGATGCCGCGACGACCCTCCGAGACCGATGCGCGCAGAACGTCGATGCAGGCGCCGATACGGGCGGCGGCGGCGCCGGCGAAGGCCAGCAGAACGCACGCCGCGACCACAGCCGCCACCCGAGCCGGTGTCAGCTGAACCGAACCGACGCGCCAGCGAAGCGCCACGGTTCCCAGCCCGGCACCGATCACGCCGGCCAGCAGGCCGACGATGGCGCTCTCGAGCAGGGCCATCGCCAGCAGGTCCCGGCGCGTGGCGCCGCGGGATCGCAGCAGTGCCAGATCGCGGCGGTCGCGCTCGACCGTGCCGAGCGCGGCCAGGTAGGCGAGCCCGAGCGCGATCAGCGCACCGGGCACCGCGAGCAGGATGTAGAGGGCCTCCGCGTACAGGGCGTCCCCGGCGGTGGTCTGGA
>JAWVDZ010000326.1:0-5667 GCA_033856955.1 Gaiellales bacterium | reverse complement strand
TCAGGGTGAACCCAACGCCCTGGATCGCGCACCAGCCCAGATACACGCGTCGCGCGTCGAGGCGGGGGACCATGCGTAGCTCCAGTCATCGAAGTGGCCGGCGCCGGGCCGGCGTGATGTCTAGGAGCTGACTGGCATTGCCATTCAAGGCTATCACCATTGGAAACCTTCGAGCCTTGATCGCGAGAGCGTGCCCGGCCGGGTCGCGGTGGGTGCTGGTTGGCTCGGGCCGGCGCACCGCCCCCTGACCGTCCCGGGTACAGTTCGCGCCGATGCCCCGCACGTATCCCACCGTGCTCGAACTGGTCGGCAACACCCCGCTGGTGCGGCTCCAACGCATCACCGCCGGCATCGACGCGACGGTGATCGCGAAGCTCGAATACCTCAACCCGGGCGGCTCGGTCAAGGATCGGATCGGCCTGCGCATGATCGAGGCCGCCGAGCGCGAGGGCAAGCTCAAGC
This sequence comes from Gaiellales bacterium, assembly GCA_033856955.1. Taxonomy (GTDB): domain Bacteria; phylum Actinomycetota; class Thermoleophilia; order Gaiellales; family JAICJC01; genus JAICYJ01. Next base: position 5,205 of record JAWVDZ010000326.1, on the reverse strand, counting down.
CCGGCGGCACGATCGTCGAGCCGACCTCCGGCAACACCGGCGTCGGCCTCGCCATCGCCGCCGCCATCATGGGCTACCGCTGCATCTTCGTGATGCCGGACAAGATGAGCCAGGAGAAGATCTCGCTGCTTCGCGCCTACGGCGCCGAGGTCGTGATCTGCCCGACCGCCGTCGAGCCGGGGTCACCCGACAGCTACTACTCCGTCTCCGACCGCCTGGCCGAGGAGATCCCGGGCGGCTTCAAGCCCGACCAGTACTCGAACATGGCCAACCCGCAGGCCCACTTCGAAACCACCGGCCCCGAGATCTGGGAGCAGACCGGCGGCGAGGTGGACGCGGTCGTGATCGCGCTCGGCACCGGCGGCACCGTGTCCGGCGTCGCCCGCTACCTGAAGCAGCAGAACCCTGAGATCCGGATCGTCGGCGCCGACCCCGAGGGCTCGATCTACTCGCAGCCCGACGACGTCCACCCCTACCTGGTCGAGGGCATCGGCGAGGACTTCTTCCCCACCACCATGGACCTCTCGCTGATCGACGACTTCGTCACCGTGTCCGACCGCGACTCGTTCGTCACCGCCCGCCGGATGGCTCGCGAGGAGGGGCTGCTGGTGGGCGGCTCGGGCGGCACCGCGGTCTGGGCGACGCTCGAGGTGGCCCGCGAGATGGGCGCCGGGTCGACCATCCTGACCCTGATCCCCGACGGCGGCCGCTCGTACCTGTCGAAGTTCTACGACGACAACTACATGCTCGAGCACGGCTTCCTCGACCGCGGCGCGCCCGCGCCGACCGTCGAGGAGGTGCTGCGCCACACCCGCGGCGAGCACGACGAGCTGCCCGAGCTGGTCACGATCGAGTCCAGCCACAAGGTGGGCGAGGCGATCGAGCTGATGCAGCGCTACTCGATCTCGCAGCTGCCGGTGGTGCGCAGCAAGCCGGCCGACTCGCTGGCCGACGTGGTCGGCTCGCTGCAGGAGCGCGGCCTGCTCGACCGCGTGTTCAAGAATCCCGACGCGCTCAACGAGGGCGTCGCCCAGGCCATGCAGCCGCCGCTGCACGTGATCGACGCCAGCGAGTCGATCGACCGCGTGTTCGCCGACCTGACCGCCGGCAGCCCGGCCGTGGTGGTCGCGCGGGGCGGCCGGCCGGCCGGCATGCTGACCCGCTCCGACCTGCTCGAGTACCTCGCCCACCGGCGAAACGGGGTTTGAGCCAGCCGGTCTCCCTGGCCGAGCTTCGCCGGCGCGCCGTCGCGGCTCAGGGATACGCCGCCCGCTCCCGGCGCGCGCGGACGGCCGAGGTGGAGGCGGCGATCGCGCGGCTCGGCGCCGTTCAGCTCGACTCGATCTCGGCCGTCGAGCGCAGCCACCGGATCGCCCTGGCAAGCCGGGTCGGCGTCTACCCTCGTGGCAGCGTCTCGAAGCTGCTCAAGCAGGGCCGGATCTTCGAGTACTGGGCGCACGAGGCCTGCCTGATCCCGATCGCGGACTGGCCGCTCTACCGCCTCGTGATGCTGAGCAGCGACGACCATCCCTGGTGGGGCGACGTGCTCAAGCGGGAGGCCATCCTCGCCGACCACGTGCTGTCCGAGATCCGCGACCGCGGGCCGCTCGGATCGCGCCACTTCGAGGGTGAGAGCGAGAAAGGCATGTGGAGCCAGAAGCCGGCCAAGAAGGTGCTGGAGGCGCTCTGGAACTCGGGCCGGCTGGTCGTTGCGGAGCGCAGGAACTTCCAGCGGATGTACGACCTGCCCGAGCGCGTGATACCGGACGAGCTGCTGGGCGCTCCCGTGCCGGGCGAGGAAGAGATGCTGCGCACGCTCTCGCTGCGGGCGGTCGAGGCGCGCGGCGTCCTCACCGAGCGCGGCATCGTCGAGCACAACCGTCTGCGGGGCGGCGTGGCGCGGATCCGGCCCCACGTCGAGGCGCTTGTCGCCGACGGGCTGCTGCGGCGGCTGGAGGTGGCCGACGGCGGCGCGACGGTGCTGGTGCCGGCCGATTCCGAGCCCGACGGCTCGACCACCGCGCCGGTGCTGCTCTCGCCGTTCGACAACCTGCTCTGGGACAGGCCGTTCGCCGAGCGTGTGATCGGCTTCTCGCATCTGATCGAGGTCTACAAGCCCCAGCCGGAGCGTGTGTACGGCTACTACGTGCTGCCGTTCCTGCTCGGCGACCGGATCGTCGGCCGCGTCGACCTGCGAAACGACCGCAGCCGCAAGGCGCTTCGGGTGGTTGCCGTGCACCGCGAGCCCACGGTGCGATGGGGCGCACGCCACGACGACGGCCTGGATCGGGCACTGGAACGGCTCTCCACCACCGTCGGAAGCTCGACTATCCTGCGCGAATGACGAGAGGCTTCGACACGCGCGCGGTGCACGACGGCCAGGCTCCCGATCCCTCCACCGGCGCCGTCACCGTCCCGATCTACCAGACCTCCACCTACGTCCAGGAGGCGGTCGGCGTTCTCAAGGATGGCTACGACTACTCGCGCTCCGCCAACCCGACCCGGCGTGCGCTGGAGCGTTGCCTGGCCTCGCTCGAGAGCGCCGAGCACGGGTTCGCGTTCGCGAGCGGCATGGCCGCGACCACCACCGTGATGCACCTGCTCGATCCGGGCGAGCGGCTGCTGTCGGTGAACGACGTCTACGGCGGCACCTACCGGCTGTTCTCGAAGGTCTACCAGCCGAAGGGCTACGAGTTCTCGTACCTCTCCGCCGAGCAGTGCAACACCGAGCTGGCCGACCACATCGAGGGCGCGCGGATGCTGTGGCTGGAGTCGCCCACAAACCCGCTGCTGAACATCGTCGACATCGCCGCCGCAGCCGAGGTCGCCCACTCGGCCGGCGCCATCGTCGTGGTCGACAACACCTTCGCCTCGCCCTACCTCCAGCGGCCGCTGGAGCTGGGCGCCGACATCGTCGTGCACTCCGCGACCAAGTACCTGGGCGGTCACTCCGACCTGGTGTCGGGCTTCGCCGCCACGCGCGACCCCAGTCTGGGCGCCCGGCTGGCCTTCCTCCAGAACTCGCTTGGCGCTGTGGCGGGCCCGTTCGACGCCTGGCTGGTGTTGCGCGGCCTGAAGACGCTGGCAGTGCGGATGCGCCAGCACTGCGAGAACGCCCGCGCGGTGGCGGGATTCCTTGGCGGGCATCCGATGGTCGACCGAGTGCTCTATCCGGGCATCCCTGACCATCCCGGACACGAGATCGCGGCCCGCCAGATGCGCGACTTCGGCGGCATGATCTCGTTCCTGGTCGAGACCGAGAAGCTGGCGCTCGACCTGGTCGCTCGCACCAAGGTGTGGTCGCTGGCCGAGAGCCTGGGCGGGGTCGAGAGCCTGATCGAGACTCCCGCCCAGATGACGCACGCCTCGACCGCGGACGCGCCGTTCGCCACGCCCACCAACCTGGTGCGGCTGTCGGTGGGTATCGAGTCGGCCGACGACCTGATCGAGGATCTCGAGCAGGCGTTCGGTTAACTGGGTTCTGTGGGGGCCGCCGGCTGGGAGCGCGGCGGCACGATGGAGCCCACCAGCAGCAGAACCACCCCGGCGGTCGCAAAGACCACTGCCGGCACGAGGCTCTCCCCATGGGTGGCGAGCGAAAACACCTCGTAGGCGGCCGTCAGCACGATCGCGAAGGCGATCCCTGGTGTCATCCGCCGCCAAGTCGCAAGCGTTAGCCCGGCCAGCATCGCGGCGCCGACCAGGTCGTGTTTGACGCTGTCCGCCCCGTTCCAGGGATATGAGATGAACGCGAACGGGACGAGCAGCGCCGCCGCCAGGAGCAGGTTGTGCCGTTCGGCCGGCGGCAGGCGGCTCGCGAGTGCGGCCAGGACGCAGGCCGCCGCAAGCAGGACGAGAAACCGCGTCCAGCTGCCGTTGCCGAACGAGAGGTCGCCGTTGCTGACCAGGTGCAGTTCGATGCCGCCCACCAGCGCCAGCGGCGCGATCAGCAGCCATCGTGCGTCGCGGGCAAGCGCGTAGGCCACCGCGAACACGCCCGCGGAGACGAGCAGTGCGTTGCCGGAGCCATCACGCGAGATCCGGAACAGGAAGACGAAGCTGGCGTTGTCGATGCCGGAGTTCCACAGCAGTGCGCTCAGACCCGACGGCACCGCCAGGGCGGCGGCCAACGCGGCCAGCGAGGCATCCGCGACGGCATCGTCGCCGGCCCGCGCCCGCCGGATGGCGACGTGCAGCGCGATCATCGCGAGGCCGAAGGCCAGCACGATGGTGCCGGCCTGGCGGCGCGAGAGGTCGCTGTTCTCGGCCACCAGCAGGGCGGCGAAGGCGACGAACAGCGCCGCCACGCCGGCCAGGCGCACCGCCGTGGGCGAAAACACGTTCCCCATGGCTGGGAATTCGTCGGCAAGGAGTTCTGTCCTGCCTTCTCGAACTACCGCCCTCGAGAGTCGTATAATCGGCGGCCGATTGGAATAGGCCGGTTCCAAACGACCAAGGAGGATCAGATGGATACGTCACCGGGGGCACCTGCCAATCCCCCGCCCTCCCACCTCAGCGACGACGAGAAACTGCTTCATGAGCTCGGCTACGCCCAGGAGCTGTTGCGGGGCTGGGGCGGGTTCTCCAACTTCGCGATCTCTTTCACCATCATCTCGATCCTCGCCGGCTGTCTCACCTCCTACTACCTGGCGATCGGATGGGGCGGCCCGGTGGCCGTCACCTGGGGCTGGTTGCTTGTCGGTGGCTTCTGCATCCTGGTATCGCTCGCGATGGGCGAGATCGCATCCAAGTACCCCACCGCCGGTGGCCTCTACTACTGGTCATCTCGGCTCGGCAGTCCCGGCTGGGGCTGGTTCACAGGCTGGTTTAACCTGATCGGCCAGATCGCCGTCACCGCGTCGATCGACTTCGGCGCGGCCACGTTCATCTCGTCGTTGATGGGCCTGTGGTTCGACTACTCGCTGACCAAGGGCCACGTCTTCCTCACGTACACGGTCGTGATCGCGCTGCACGCCTTGATCAACACGTTCGGGGTGCGACTGCTGGCCCAGATCAACAACATCTCCGCCTGGTGGCACATGGCCGGCGTGGTGATCATTGTCGGCGTGCTGATCGTGGTCCCCGACCACCACAAGTCGCTCAGCTTCGTGTTCACGGACACCGAGAACTTCTCCGGCTTCCAGGGAGCGAGCTTCACCAATCCGGTGTTCTGGTTCGTGTTTGGCATCGGGCTTCTGATGGCGC
>JAWVDZ010000325.1:0-4082 GCA_033856955.1 Gaiellales bacterium | reverse complement strand
AGCCGGGCGGCGCCGTTCGAAGCGGCCGGCTGACGGCGGAGGGGTACGTCAACGACCTGTTCTCGAGCTTCTATCCGCTGGCCGCCGCATCACCTGCGTTCCAGCGGCTCTCGCTGGAGGAGTGGGGCCTTCGCTGGATGCGCGGGCCGCTGGCGGTGGCCCATCCCGCCCTCGACGGTACCTGCCCGGTGCTGGGGACGCTCGACGAGACGCTGGCCACGCTCGAGCCGGCCGACCGCGAGGGCTGGACCGAGATGATCAGCCTGTGGGACCGGGTCGGCGACGCCGTGCTGGCGGGGCTGATGGCGCCGTTTCCGCCCCTGCGCGCCGCGGCCACGGTCGCCCGCCGGCTGCGGCCCGCCGCGACGATCGACTTCGCCCGCTTTGCGGCGCTGCCCCTGCGCCGCATGGTCGCCGAGCTTCGGCTCAGCCCGCAAGCCGCCCGCCTGATCGCCGGCAACGCCCTGCACGCCGACATCGCGCCCGAGGCTGCGGGCAGCGGGATGATCGGCTGGATGCTGGTTGGCCTGGCGCGGAGCGTCGGCTTCCCGGTGCCGGAGGGAGGCGCCGGACAGCTCACCGCGGCGCTCGTCTCGCGACTCGAGGCGAAGGGCGGGCGCGTCGTCTGCGGATCGCCGGTGGAGCGGATCGAGGTGCGAAACGGCCGGGCGACCGGCGTGCGCACCGAGGCCGGGAAGCGGGTGGCGGCGCGGCGGGCGGTGCTGGCCGCGGTCGGCGCGCCGCAGCTCTACCAGAGCCTGATCGAGCCGCGCTGGCTGCCCGAGGCGGTGTCGCGGCGGCTCGAGCGGTTCGAGTACGACAGCGCCACCGTCAAGGTCGACTGGGCGCTTCGCGCGCCGATCCCCTGGACGGCCGAGGCGGCTCGGCGGGCGCCGACCATCCACGTCACCGAGAGCATGGACGAGCTGACGCGAAGCTCGGCCGCGATGGCGACCGGGCTGGTGCCGGCGGAGCCGTACCTGGTGATGGGCCAGTACTCGATGGTGGACGCGACGCGGCAGCCGGCCGGCGGCGAGTCGGCGTGGGCCTACACGCACGTGCCGCAGCGGATCGCCGGCGACGAGGCCGGTGTCGTCACCGGCAGCTGGGACGAGCCGGACGAGCGGGCGACGTGCGAGCGGATCGAAGAGCGCATCGAGCGTCTCGCGCCGGGGTTCCGCGACCTGATCATCGAGCGGCACGTCTTCACCCCGCGCACGATCGAGCAGGCCGACCGAAACCTGGTCGGCGGCGCGGTCAACGGCGGCACCGCGCAGCTCCACCAGCAGCTCGTGTTCCGGCCGGTGGCGGGGCTCCGGCGTTACGCGACGCCGGTCGCGGACCTGTTCCTGGCCAGCGCCAGCGCACATCCCGGCGGCGGCGTGCATGGGGCGTGCGGAGCGAACGCGGCGGCGGCGGCGCTGTCGCTCAGGCGGCGCGTGGGGCGGACGGTCGGTGGAAGCCGACTGCGGAGCTGACACGGCCGCTCGCTGACACCGGCCTCACCCACCCGGGAACTGGGCGCAGGTCTTCGCGTACCCACGGCCGATGACATACCGCGACCACTCCTCGCGGGTGAAGTTGCGGCCGGCCACGGTGCAGGCGTGCTGCTCCCAGGCAGAGACGGTGGCCGGCCAGCGGTAGGCGGTGCCGTCGCCGAACACCACCAGCAGGTAGCGGCCGTCCGGCGTGAACGCGACGTTGCCCCACTCTCCCTGGCCTCCCGGCAGGTCGGCGCCCAACTGCTGCAGCGTCGCGGTCGTCCACAGCTTGGCCAGGCCACTGCTGCCGCCCGCGGTGGCGAATGTCTGCGCGGTCGGGTCGAAGGCGATCGCACCGATCGGGGCGGTCGCTGCCAGTATCGGGTGGCCGATCTGGTGTCCGCTGCCGGGATCCCATTCGGTGACGATGCCGGCCCACGACCCGGTCGCCAACGTCCCGCTGGGTGAGAAGGCAACCGAGATTGGCTCAGGGTCAGGGTGGATGGTGCGAATCACCCGGGCGCTGGTGGGATCGACGATCAGCACGCGGCCGTCGTCGAGGGCGACGGCCAGCATCGCGCCGTCGGCGGAGAAGGCAACAGCGTTTCCGAACGTGTGCAGGTCGATCGGCTTGCCGCCCACCAGTCGCCCGGCGTTCCAGATCGCCAGCGATCCCTGCTTGGGGTCGAATCCCTTCGCGACACCGTCGACCGCTGCGATCAGGCGCCCTCCCCGGCTGGTCGCGATCGCCCGTACCGTGCCGGTCAGCCCCTCCAGCGTCGGCTGCGGCGCCGGCCGTCCGGCGGCCTCCCAGATCGTCACCGATCCGCCGTCCGTGCCGACCACCAGCCGGCTTCCGGCCCACGCCGTCGCGCTGATCAGGTGAGAACCTGCGATTGTGATCGAGCCGGTGCGGGCGAGGGTGGCGGTCGAGAACAGGCCGATCGTCGAGCTCTGGCTGCGAGCCGCGAGCGTACCGCCGTCCGGCGAGAGCGCCGCCGGCGGAAGCTGCGGCAGGGCGCGATCGGGGCTGTCCCCCGCCAGCCCTGCTGATCCGACGATGAAGGTATCGCCGAAGCGGCGGCCGCCCGCGATGTCCCACTGCAGAACCGTGCCGTCCAGACTTGCGGTGTAGAGCGTTGCTCCATCCGGGCTGAAGCTGGCGGCCGGAACGCGGCCGGCATGGCCGACCAGCCGCTCGATCAACCCGCCGGTGGCTGGATCCCAGACGATCGCCATGCCGTCGTCTCCCGTGCTGACGGCCACGCGGGAGTCGGGTGAGAAGGCGACCGACTGCACGTCGGCCGTGTGCGCTCCTTGGGCGTCCAGCGACCTGCCGGTCGCAACATTCACGAAGTGCACGGTGCCGTTGCCAAGTCCGTAGCCAAACGTGCGTCCGTCCGGGCTGATGGCGCCGTTCACGAATGACGGGAAGCGTGGCCCGCGGATCGTCCGGATCCGCTTCAGGGTGATCGCGTTCCACGTCGTGATCGCGCCGTCGGTGGCCACGATCAGGCGGTTGTCCGGCGTGACGACTGCGGCGACCATGCCGTGCTCGCCCATCGGAATCACCATGGGGGCGCCGCCGCGCGCGATCGACCAGCGCTGGATGTAGGCCGCACCCAGGCTGCCGTCCCGCCGTACGACCGCCCACAGCATGAACAGGAGGCGTCCGTCCGGCGAGATCATGGTCGGCTCGACCGGCGAGGACGGCGTGTTGTTCCACAACCGACCGAACCCGAATTGACGGAGCACCCGGCCGCTGTCCGTGTCGATCAACTTCAGCGGCCCCGGGCCGTACGTGCCGCCGAGCAGGTCATGCGTGCTGGGCACGTAGAGGTTGGGGCCTGCTGCCAGCGGCGCCGTGGACGTCTGGTGGTGCGTCCGCGCGTCGTAAAAGCGCATCGCGCCGTTGTTGGTGCCGACCGCGATCGTGGTGCCGTCCGGCGCCACCGACACCGTGAGCGGCCGATCCGTGATCGGCATCGTGAACGTCCCGATCGCGGCTGGGCTGCGAAGCAGGGTGGCAAGCAGCGTGCCCTCGGTCTGGCTGGAGCGGTCGAGGCTGAGCGACTCGCGCGCAAGCAGCATCGCCCGATCGACGCGCGGCTCGGACACCGCCTCGGCACCCAGCTGACGGCCCACAGCCACCGTCGCCTCGTGGCGAGCCGAGCTGCGCTGCTTGAACGCGACCACGCCGGCGGCGGCAGCGCACAGCAGCACCAGCGAGAGCACGGCAAGCAGTATGCGCAGCCGCCGGTTGGCACGGCGCTGGCGCTCGGCCTCTCGATCGGCATCGCTTCGGCTCTCGGCCAGGAACTCGCGCTCGAGGTCGTTCAGCTCGTGCGATCTGGTCGCCGCCCACTCGATCGTCGAGGCCAGCCGAGCGCCCCGGTAGAGCTCGCCGCCGTCACGCCCGCTGCCGTCCCAGCGCCTGGCGACCAGCATCAGGTGCTCACGCAGCTCGCGCCCCTGGGCATCCTCGCGCAGCCAGTCGGCCAGCCGCGGCCACTCCCGCAGCAGCGCCTCGTGAGCCACCTCGACGGTGTCGTCGGTGGCGGTCAGCAGCCGGTCGTCGGTCAGTCGCGCGACCACCGTTGC
>JAWVDZ010000324.1:0-2825 GCA_033856955.1 Gaiellales bacterium | reverse complement strand
ACCTCGAGAACGTCACCCGGCCCGACCGTCCACGGCCAAGCTGGCCTGCCGACGAGGTGCTGGCCGGCGCGCCGGCGGCCGAGAACGGTGCCTTCCGGGTTCCACCAACGTCATGAGCGTCGAGACGCTGGGATTGACCGCGGAACGCTGCGTTGAGCTGCTCGACGCCGGCGAGATCTCCTGCCGCGAGCTGGCAGAGGCGTACCTCGACCGGATCGACGGCGCCGACGGCGAGCTGCACTGCTTCCTGCGAACCCGCCGTGAGCAGGCGCTTAGCGAGGCGGCCGCGCTCGACCGGGGTGGCCGCAGCGGCCTGCAGGGCGTTCCGATCGCACTCAAGGACATCCTCTGCGTGCGAGGCGAGGAGACCACGGCCGGATCGCGCATCCTGGAGGGCCACCGGCCGCTGTTCGACGCCGGCGTGGTCACGCGCGCCCGCGAGGCGGGTCTGATCCCGCTCGGAAAGACCAACATGGACGAGTTCGCGATGGGCTCCTCGACCGAGCACTCGGCGTTCGGCGTCACCCATAACCCCTGGGACACGTCGCTCGTTCCGGGAGGATCGAGCGGCGGATCGGCGGCGGCGGTGGCCGCCGGGTTCGCGCCGCTCTCGCTGGGCACCGACACCGGTGGCTCGATCCGTCAGCCGGCGGCGCTGTGCGGCGTGGTGGGCCTGAAGCCGACGTACGGCGCCGTCTCGCGCCACGGCCTGATCGCATTCGGCAGCTCGCTCGACCAGGTCGGACCGTTCGCGCTCACGGTGCGCGACGCTGCGCTGGCGCTGCGGGTTATCGCCGGCCACGACTCCTGCGACTCCACCTCGGTGCCGCTGCCCGAGCCGATTCGTATCCCCGATCGTGAGGACATGCGCGGCGTCACCCTGGGTGTGCCGGCCGACCTGCTCACCCAGGGCGTCGAGCCCGGCGTGCGGGCCTCGTTCGACGCCGCGCTCGTGCGTGCCGAGGCGCTGGGAGCGACGGTGCGGGAGATCACGCTGCCGCACGCCGCCCACGCCCTTCCCGCCTACTACCTGATCGCCCCCGCAGAGGCGTCCGCCAACCTCGCCCGGTTCGACGGAGTGCGCTACGGCCTGAGGCTGGAGGAGCCCGGCGACACGGTCGTGGAGATGTACGGCCGCACGCGCTCGAGCGGCTTCGGCGCCGAGGTCAAGCGCCGGATCATGCTGGGCACCTACGTGCTGTCCGCCGGCTACTACGACGCCTACTACGGCACCGCCCAGCGCGTGCGCACGCTGATCCGGCGGGACTTCGACGAGGCCTTCGCCCAGGTCGACCTGATCGCGACGCCGGCATCGCCGACGGTCGCGTTCCCGATCGGTGCCCGCATCGACGACCCCTGGGCGATGTATGCCTGCGACGTGCTGACGGTGCCGGTCAACCTGGCCGGCCTGCCCGGCATCTCGCTTCCCTGCGGCCTGTCCGACGGGCTGCCGGTGGGGCTGCAGCTGATCGGCCCCGCCTTCTCCGAGAACCGCATCCTCGAGTCCGCCCACGCGCTGGAGCGGGACCTCGGCTTCGATCCCGTTCCGCCCGCCCTGCGGGAGGCCACGGCGTGAACGGCGAGGCGGCATGGGAGCCGGTGATCGGACTTGAGATCCACGTCCAGCTGAACACGGCGACGAAGATGTTCTGCGCCTGTGAGAACCGCTTTGGCGCGGATCCGAACACGCTCACCTGCCCGCTCTGCCTGGGCCATCCGGGCGTTCTGCCGCGGATCAACCAGGGAGCGGTCGAGAAGGCGATCCAGATCGGGCTGGCGCTCAACTGCGAGATCGCCGGCCGCAGCCAGTTTCACCTCAAGAACTACTTCTATCCGGACAGTCCCAAGGCGTACCAGATCAGCCAGTACGACGAACCGATCTGCGGGCCGGGTCACCTGGAGGTGGACGGCGGACGCGTCGGCATTACCCGCGCCCACCTCGAGGAGGACGCGGCGAAGCTGGTGCACGCCGGCGGCGAGGCGGGCCGGATCGGCGGCGCCGACTACTCGCTGGTCGACTTCAACCGCTGTGGAACGCCGCTGGTCGAGATCGTCACCGAGCCGGATCTCCGCTCGCCGGAGCAGGCCGTCGACTTCCTGCTGCTGCTCAAGAACACGCTGCAGACGGTGGGAGTGTCGGACTGCGACATGGAGAAGGGCTCGCTGCGCTGCGACGCCAACGTCTCGGTGCGCCCGTCCGGCTCCACCGGCCTGGGCACCAAGACCGAGCTCAAGAACATGAACTCGTTCAAGTTCCTGGGCGAGGGGATGGCGGCCGAGATCCGGCGCCAGATCGCGGTGCTGGAAGGTGGTGGCACGGTCGTCCAGGAGACGCTGCACTACCACCCCGGGGCGCGCACGCTGCGCACGCTGCGGTCGAAGGAGGAGGCCCACGACTACCGCTACTTCCCGGAGCCCGACCTGGTGCCGCTGGCTCCCAGCGCGGAGCTGGTCGAACGCATGCGGGCATCCCTGCCCGAGCTTCCCGCCGCCCGCATCGAGCGGTTTCGCCGCGACCACGCCCTGCCCGTGCAGTACGCCACCGACCTCAACGCCGAGGGACGGATCGCCGACTACTTCGAGGCGGTCGCGGCCACGTCCGGTGACGCGAAGGCCTCCGCCGACTGGGTGCTGAACACGCGGCCGGCGCCGGTCGACACGCTGCCCGCCGCGTCGCTGGGAGCGCTGGTGGGCCTGATCGGCTCCGGCGCGATCACCAGCACGATCGGCAGGCAGGTGTACGCGCTGATGGTGGACGACCCCGCGGCCGACCCGGCCCGGCTGGTCGAGCAGCACGGCCTCGCCTCGATCGGCGACAGCTCGGA
>JAWVDZ010000323.1:0-5998 GCA_033856955.1 Gaiellales bacterium | reverse complement strand
TCGCACGTCGTCGCGTACCAGCCGCATCACGATCCGGCCGGCCTCCTCGGCCGCGTCACCCTTTCCCCGGTTGAGCGCCGGGATGCCGTTCATACCGCCCGGCGAGATGCCCAGGAACTCGAGCGCGGTGGACATCGTGTTGGCGGTGAACTGCCCGCCGCATGCACCGGCGCCCGGGCATGCCGCCGACTCCACCTCGTGCAGCTCGGCGGCGTCGATCTTCTCGGCGGCGTAGGCGCCGACGGCCTCGAACACATCCTGGATGGTGATATCCCGGCCGCGAAAGGTGCCGGGTGCGATCGAGCCGCTGTAGAGCACCAGGCCGGGCACGTCCAGCCTGCACAACGCCATCGCGGCGGCGGGGATCGTCTTGTCGCAGCCGACCAGGCAGACGAGGCCGTCCAGCAGGTGGCCCCGCACGACCAGCTCGATCGAGTCGGCAATCACCTCGCGGCTGATCAGCGACGCCTTCATGCCCTCCGTGCCCATCGAGACGCCGTCCGAGACCGAGATCGTGTTGAACTCGATCGGCGTGCCGCCGGCCTCGCGGATGCCGGCCTTGACCCGCTGCGCCAGCTCCCGCTGGTTGAAGTTGCACGGCATCGTCTCGATCCAGGTGGTCGAGACGCCGACCAGCGGCCGCGCCAGATCCTCGTCGCTGAAGCCGATGCCCTTCAGCATCGCCCGCGCGGGAGCGCGGTCAGGACCGTCCGTGAGCGCGGCGCTGTGTCGCTTCGCCGGATCCGAAGGCCGCGCGTAGGGGTTGTCACTCAACGGCGGTCACGATCTTGATCCCCCACGCCTGTCCGGACGCAAACAGCTTGTCGGCGTCGACCTCGTCGGCGTACCCGAGCATGTGCTGGGTGGGATCGTCCTTCGTGCTTCCGAGCACCACCCGTCGTACGGTGGCGGCGGCGGGGCGTGCCAGGTGGTCGCCCCGCTCCAGCGCGGCCTCGGCCTCCTCGGCCGCTGATCCCTCGGCGTAGCCCTTTCCCATAGCCGCAGAAGTCTACTCACTGGACAGGGTTGCGGCCGACTCCAGCAGCGCCTCCAGATCGGCGGGCGTGACCGGCGGGCCGGGTGTGTCGGCCAGCTCAGACCGCGCCAGGGCGCTCTCGACCACCAGCTCGCGCTGGTTCGGATCGAGGCTCAGCCGCGTGCCCCCACCCAGCTCATCGAGCCGCCGTGGCAGCCCCTCGGCGGTGACGCCGACCGCCGCGGCCAGCGTTGCCATCTGCCGGGGTGCGCGCTCGAGCATGGCACGCATGGTGTGCGGCAGGAGCGCGGCGTAGGTCTCGGCGTGGGGCGTGCCACAGACCCGCACCAGCGTCTGGCCGAGCACGTGGTGCAGGGCGTAGCCCGCCGAGTCAACGGCGTAGGCGCACAGCACGGCACCGAGCGCGCGCTCGCCGGCGACCAGCAGCTCCACCCCGTGCAACGCGGCCAGCGTCGCGACCGGGTTCGAATACGGGCCGTACAGCGCCTCCGCGCCGTGCGCGAGCGCGTTCATCGCGCTGGCTCGGAGCCTCGGCTCGGGCAGCGAGCACATCAGGCCAGGGTCGGCCAGCACCAGCACGGGCCTCACCGATGGCCGGCTCTCCCGGCCGGCGATCTTGCGGTGAAGCGACGTCATCTCGGCGCCGGAGAGCGTGGTCGGGACGGCGCACACCTCTCCCCCGCGTGCCGACGCGATCGCCTTGGCTGTGTCGATCACCCGTCCGCCGCCCCACGCCACCAGCCGTGGGTGCACGAGCTGCGGCAGCAGCGCGGCGGCCAGATCGGGCACGCTTCCCGCTGGGACGATGGTTGCCGGCGCGATGCCGGGGTCGGCTCGGGCCGTGGTCAGCAGGTCGAACTCGTCCCAGCCCATCTCGGCCAGCCGTCCGGCCGCGCCCGTTCCGAACTCGACCCGCCGGTCGCCGTCGCGCCAGCTGAATCCGTCCGTCATCGCCGCACCTGGGCCACGGCCACGCCACCGACCACCAGCGCGACGCCCAGGGCAAGCCACACCGTCACGCTCTCGCCCAGGGTCAGGGCCCCGATCACGACCGCCAGCACGGGCACACCGTACAGGTATGCGACGGTGCGGGAGGCGTCCAGCCGGCGCAGCGCCATGCCCCATGCGTTGTAGGCGAACAGCGTGCAGATCAGGCCCAGGTACAACACCAGCGTCCAGTCCCAGGCGCCCAGCGCTCGGGCGTGGTCGAGCGACGACGGGCCTAGCAGCGGCAGCAGCGCGAGCGTGCCCAGCAGGTTGGCGGCGCTGCTCACAGCGGCAGGGTCGATGCGCCCGACCAGCGGCTTCGCGATCACGTTGTAGAGCGCGAACGAGAACGGTGCCAGCAGCACCAGCAGCGGCCCCTTGGCGTGCTCGAGCGAGATCGACTGGCCGGAGCCCAGCGTGACGACGACCACGACACCGGAGAAGGCGAGGCCGAGGCCCGCCGCCCGCCAGGCCGAGAACCGCTCCAACCCGAGCACGATCGCCAGTCCCAGGGTCATCCCAGGCGCCGTGCCGACGATCACCGCCGCCGTGCCGGACGTGGTGCGCTCCTCTCCCAGGTTGAGCGAGATGTGGTAGACGGCGACCACCAGCAGGCCGGCCAGCGCGACCCGGCCGAGATCGCGGCGGGAGATGCCGGGCAGGCCGCCGGAGGCGAACAGCACGATCACGAAGCCGGGCGCGGCGACCAGGTACCGGCCGGCCGCCACCTCGGGCGCCGACAGCCCGGCGCCGAGCAGGTGCTTGATGGCCGAGAACGCGGCCGCCCAGACGACCACCACCGAGGCCAGCATCAGGTGCGCCTCGACCTGCTTGGTGTCGGTCAGACGACGTCCCCCAGCCAGCCCGTCAGGCGGGCGACGAACGCCGGGTCGATGGTGTGGCCCATGGGAGACTCCTGGTAGATCACGTCCGCACCGGCGGCGAGCATGCGCTCCTGGGCCTGGCGTCCCCACTCGACGCCGATCACGGGATCGAAGCTGCCATGGCCGATCGCAACCGGGTAGCCGTCCAGGCCGGTCAGATCGAGCTTGAAGCCGTCCGCGCTGGGGATGAAGCCCGACAGCGCGATGATGCCGGCCGGACGCGGACGGCCGGCGCCGAGCCCGAGCGCCCACGACATCACGCAGCCCTGCGAGAAGCCGCCCAGCACCGTCCGCTCGAGCGGGATCCCAGTCTCCGCCTCGAGCCCGTCCAGCCACTCGCCGGCGGCCTGGTAGGCCGGCAGGAAGGTGTCCGGATCGGGAAAGCCGATCTCTCGCACGACGTACCAGTGGCGCCCTCCCGGCGGCAGCGCCAGCGGAGCCCTGGGCGTGATCCCGAGCAGCCGCCGTTCCGGATCGATCGCGTCCAGCAGCGGCGCCAGATCGTGCTCGCCGGCTCCTCGGCCGTGCAGCAGCACCAGCGCCGCGGTCGGCTGGCCGCTTGCGGGCCGCGTTATGGCCGAGATCGTGTCCACGATCTGCAAGAGTAGCGACATGTCCTTCGTGAAACGCGTGGAGATCCGCTGGCGTGATATGGACGGCTTCGGCCACGTCAACAACGCCGTCTACCTGACCTACATGGAGGAGGCGCGCGACGAGCTGTTCACCGATCTGCTGGGCGACGTCGTCCACCGCATGGTGCTGCGGCACACGTCCGTGGACTTCCGCAGCGGGCTGGTGCAGGAGGACGACATGGTGGACGTGGCCGTGGACGTCGTGCGGATCGGGTCATCGAGTGTGACGACGCGCGAGACGATCACCGCAGTCTCCGACGGCCGCGCCGCCATGGTGGCCGAGTCGGTGATGGTGCACTGTGACGAGCAGCGCTCCGCGGCGGCGCCGTTTCCGGACGAACCCCGGCGCCTGCTGGAGGGGATCCTGTGCCCGGCGTGATCCACTGGGACGAGGTCGAGTGGGTGGAGCGGACGGTGGGCGAGATCGGCGGGCGCTCGCAGGATCTCGGCATGGCGGCGGGCAGCGTCCGTGCCGGGCTGCGGCGATTCCAGGTGGCGCCCGGCATGCGGTCGACACCGCCCCACGAGCACGGCGGCGAGGAGGAGATGTTCTACCTGCTGGCCGGCGACGGCCTGCTCTGGCTGGACGGCGCGACCTGCGCGGTGGCGGCGGGCGACTGCATCGCCCACCCGGCATGGGAAGGCGCCCACACGCTGCGGGCGGGCCCGGACGGGCTGGACGTGCTGGCGTTCGGCACCCGCGAGTTCGTGGAGACCTGCCATCACCCCCACTCCAACCGGATCTGGGTCGGCGGCCCCAGCCTGCCGCTGCCACCGCACAAGAACCTCTGGGATTGGGACGCCGAGGCCGGGCCGCTCGAGTTCGCGCCACCGGGGCCGCGGCCGGGCTGCGTCGCGAACGTGGACGACGTCGAGCCGTACGTCGCCGGCGAGGGCGACTGCATGGTCAGCGATCGCAGCCTCGGCGACGCGACCGGCTCCATGCGCACGGGAATGTCCCATGTGCGAGTCGAGGAGGGGCTGCTGGCCTATCCGCCCCACTGCCACTCGGCCGAGGAGGAGCTGTTCGTGGTGCTGGCGGGAGAGGGCGTATGCGAGCTGGGAGACGAGCGGCTGCCGCTCCGCACCGGCAGCGTCGTGGCGCGGCCGGCCGGCACCGGCGTCGCGCACGCGTTCCGCGGCGGGCCGGGCGGGATGGAGTACCTGGCCTACGGCACGCGGGAGCCCAACGACATCGCGTTCCAACCGCGATCCAACAAGGTGCTCCTGCGCGGCGTCAAGGTGATCGCGCGGATAGAGAAGCTCGACTACTGGGACGGTGAACGATGAGCGATCACGTTGTCCACTGGGACGAGGTCGAGGGGTACCAGCGCACAGCGGGAGACATCGACGCGCACTGGTACGACCTCGGTTCCGCCTCCTGCAGCGACCGGGTCGGCCTCAACCGGATCCGGATCGAGCCCGGCCGCCGCTCGACTCCGGCCCACGTGCACGGCGCCGAGGAGGAGATCTTCTTCGTGCTGGACGGCTGGGGCCTGCTGTGGCAGGACGAGGCCGTCTGCGAGGTGCGGGCGGGGGACGCGATCGTCCACCTCCCGGGATCCGAGACGCACACGCTGCGGGCGGGACCGCACGGGCTGGACGTGCTGGCGTTCGGCCAGCGGGTGCCGATCGAGCTCTGCTACCTGCCGCGGGCGGGGCATGCCTGGGCGGGGCCGACGGTGGTCGAGGCGCCCGGGCTGCGCAACCTGTTCAAGCTCGATGATGCCGCCGGCCCGTTCGAGTTCGGAGCGGCCGGGGCGCGCCCTGCAAACGTCGTCGCGCTGGCGGACGTGCCGGCGGGAGATGAGCGCCGCGGGCGTGTCCGCCGCGACCTCGGCGTGGCGGCCGGCTCGCGGCACACCGGCCTCAAGCATGTCACCTCACCACCCGGCGTTCTCACCTGCGTGCCGCACTGCCACTCGGCCGAGGAGGAGCTGTTCGTCGTGCTGGAAGGCAACGGCGTCGCCTCGCTGGGCGACGAGACGTTTCAGGTGCGGCCCGGCAGCGTGCTGGCGCGGCCGGCCGGCACCGGCGTCGCGCACAGCTTCACGGCCGGCGACGAGGGGATCGCCCTGCTCGCCTACGGCACCCGCGAGCCCTCGGACATCTGCTTCTACCCGCGGTCGGGCAAGATCGCGATCTCGGGGCTGGGTGTGATCGGCCGGATCGAGCCGCTCGACTACTGGGAGGGCGAAGAGCTCGAGTGATCGTCCGCTGGGACGATGTGGAGGTGGGCCAAGACATCGGCCTGGCCGCGGGCGCGGTCAACGTGGGGCTGCACCGGCTCGAGATTGCGCCGGGGGAGACCGCGGCGCAGGCCGATGCGCCGGTCGAGGAGATCGTCTTCGTCCTCGAAGGCTCGGGCTGGTGGGAGAACGGTGAAGAAACGTCGGAAGTCCGTGCCGGCAGTTGCGGGGTGCGGCTTGCGCAGGATCAAGGTCATCTCTTGCGCGCGGGCGAAGACGGCCTGACGGTCCTCGCCTTCGTGAGCCCGA
>JAWVDZ010000322.1:0-5304 GCA_033856955.1 Gaiellales bacterium | reverse complement strand
AGGGAGGTGATCGAGCTGGCGCTTCCCGGCCTTGGCGCCCGATACCTCGGCGGTGTCGCGCGGGTCGCAGCCGGCGGCGGGTGGAGGCTTCCGGAGCTGACCGCGCTGATCATCGAGATCGAGAGTCGCTGCACCTACTGGGTGGCAGCGTCGACGCTGGGGCAGCTTGGCGTGCCGGGGCGGCGCCTGCCGAGCAGGCGCGGGTCGGCGCTGCGGTGGTCGAATCACGGTTGGACGGCCGCCGGCGCGGGCGGCGCAGGTCTCATGGCCGTCGTTCGCGGTGCCTCGAGCGGGCGCACGCTCTGCGTCTGCGCCATTTCCGGCGGGAGTCCGCCGCGGATGATCTGCCGCCGGCTGGACGAGCTGGCTGGGTCCGGGATCGGGGTCGGCCGGATGCGCAGCGGCACGGCGGGCATGCTGGGTGCCACGTGGGCGGTGGAGGTGCTGGGAGCTCCCCGGATAACGGCCTCACAGCTGGCGGCCCTGCGGGAACAGTTCGCCTCGGCGCCCGGCTGCGGCTGGTGCGGACTGCCCGTCGTCGGCACCCACTGCCGGCGTTGTTCGCCGGGAGCGCCATGACTCGCCACCGGCGCCGGAGCGTGGCGCTTGCCGCCCTCGCCGTCGTGCTGGTGCTGGCCTCGCTGATGCGTGGTGCCGGCGGGGCGTCGTCGTCGGTCGATCCGCTGGTACAGATCGTCTCGGTGCGTCGGCCGCTTGCAGCGGGCGCGCGGATCGTCGCGTCCGATCTCGCGGTCAGATCGATACCGAGCCGCTGGGCTGACCCTCACCAGCTGACCGACCCGGCAGCCGCGGTCGGACGCAGGAGCGCGGTGTCGCTGTCCGCCGGTGCGCCCCTGATGGACGCCGAGCTGGCGGCCGTGGGGACCGCCGGTTCGCACTCCCGCGACGTGGCGGTGCGGCTCGACGACGCAGCCGGCCTGCCGGCCGGCGATCTCGCCGGCACGACCGCCGACCTCTACCTGGTCACGCCGGGACGGCCGCCCCACATCCGGCTCGTGATCGAGGCGGTGGAGGTGGTGGGATCCTCTGCTGCCGACGGTGTGATGGTGGCCACGCTTCGGGTCTCGAGCGCCGACGTCGCATCGCTGATCGCCGCGGAGTCGTCCGGCAGCCTGAGGCTTGCGGGGAGGCCGCTTTGATGGGAGATGCCGTCCGCTGCCTGGTGGTCGGAAGCGATGCGGCGGTGGTGGCTGCCGTCGTTGCCGGTCTGGACATGCCGGGTCTTCATTGCAGTGGCGCGCTCGATCCGGCGGGGGCCTTGGCGGGGCCGCGTCCGGGCTGCGACGTGATGCTGATCTGCGACAGCGCCGGAAGGCGCGCGCTTGATCTGATCGAGTCGCTTCAGACGGCTTGTCCCGGGCTTCCGATAGTGATCGCCTCCCGGTCGCACGATCTCGCAATGCACCGAGCGGCGCTGGCAGCGGGCGCGCGGGGCCTGATCGGATTGCCGCCCGAGCCGGCCGAGCTGACACTTGCAGTCTCCAGGGCTGCCGGATCAGGGCGGGCGGGAACGCTGTCCGCCTCTGCTGGTCGTGCGGTGGCGGTGTGTGGTGCCAAGGGCGGAACCGGTGCCAGCACGACGGCCGTGGATTTGGCCCGGGCGTCACGCGGGCTGCTGGTGGACATGGCGTCGGGCTTCGACGGCGCGGCCGCCCGCTTGGGGTGCTCGCCACGAAGGACGCTGGCCGATCTGGTGCCGCTGCACGGCGAGCTCGGATCCGACGCCGTGCGTTCCGTGGCCAGCCCCCACCCGGAGGGCATGTCGCTGATCGCCGGCCCCGACGACCTCGACCTGATCCCGTCCGCGCTTGGCAATGCGATCGTCCGCGAGAGCCGCGCGGTGGCCCCGCTCAGCCTGTTCGACCTCGGCGTGCCGCGCGGCGAGCTGACCGCTCAGGTTGCCGCCGCCGCCGACCACGTGCTGGTGGTTACGACACCCGATCGGCGGTCGGTTGCATGCGCCGCGCTGGCGGCGGCGTGGCTCGACCGCAGGGGAGTGCCTGGCGCCACCGTCTCGCTCGTCGTGAATCGATGGCAGCGGGGCGGCGACCTCTCCCTGCGCGGCATCGAGCGAGCGACCGGGCTTCCGCTGGCCGCAGTCGTCCGCGAGGCCACCGGCCGGCGACAGCAGCTGATGCGTCTGGCCGAGGAGCTGACCGCGGCATGACCGATCGCCGCACGCTGGTCGCGCGCTACCGCGACCGCATCCGCCAGGAGGTGCTCGAGCAGCCCGCCAGCCCGGTCGATCCGCGGGCGGCGCTGGCCACCAGGACGCGAGAGCTGCTGCGCGCCGAGTCGCTGCTGATCTCGCCAGCCGAGGTCGACCGGGTGGTGGAAGCGGTGCTCGACGATGCCCTGGGCGCTGGACCGCTCGAGCCCCTGATGCGCGACCCGGCCGTGACCGAGGTGATCGTCAACGGGCCCAGCCACGTCTACTGCGAGCGCGGCGGCCTGCTCCGGCGTGAGCCGGTCGAGTTCGACGACGAGTCGCACCTCCGTCACGTGATCGAACGGATCGTGAGCGGCGTCGGCCGGCGAGTGGACGAGTCGAGCCCGATGGTCGACGCCCGCCTGCCCGACGGCAGCCGGGTGAACGCCGTTCTCCCACCGGTCGCCCTGGACGGCCCGCTGCTCACCGTCCGCAGGTTCCCGCAGGAGGCGCTCACGGTGGCGAGGCTCGTCCAGGCTGGGTCGCTCACCGCCGGCGACGCGGAGCTGCTCGAGCAGGCGGTGAGCGGACGGCTGAACGTGGTCGTCAGCGGAGGCACCGGCACGGGCAAGACCACGCTGTTGAACGCGGTGGCGGCGTTCATCGGGCGTGATGAACGGATCGTCACCGTCGAGGACGCGGCCGAGCTGCGGCTGCTCCAGCCTCACGTCGCCCGGCTTGAGACCCGGCCGGCCAACGTCGAGGGAAGGGGCGCGATCGAGCTCCGTGCGCTGGTGCGAAATGCGCTTCGCATGCGGCCCGACCGGATCGTGGTGGGCGAGGTCAGGGGTCCGGAGGCGCTCGACATGCTCCAGGCCATGAACAGCGGACATGACGGATCTTTGACCACTGTGCATGCCAGCTCGCCCGCCGACGCCCTGCGGCGGATCGAGACGATGATGCTGATGGCCGGGATCGAGCTGCCACACGCCGCCGCCCGCGAGCAGGTCTCGGCCGCGATCGACGTCGTCGTGCATCTCGCGCGGGACGCCTCGGGTCGGCGGTGGGTGAGACGGCTCGACGGCCGCAACCGCTCGTCGGGTGAGCTCCAGGCGCTCGATCGGGCTCTGATCGCGATGCTCGTCCAGGAGCGATGCGGGAGCTGACGGCCTGGTCGGGTCGCCGGCGCGAGCGAGCCGCGAGCCGCCAGCTGCACCTCGCCGTTGGCGAACTGGCGGCGCATCTGCGCGCCGGGCGGACGTTGGCGCAGGCGGTCGCCGACGTGGCCGACGACATGCCGCACCCGATCCGCGGTTCGCTGACCGGGGCTGCCCAGGCGATCGCGCTCGGCACGCCGCCGGCGGTTGCGTTGGGAGCATTGGGAGGGGAGGATGCGACCTTGCTAGGCGCGGCCATCTCGGTCCAGTCGCGGGCCGGTGGAGATCTGGCATCGCTGCTCGACGACCTGGCGGATGCGCTCGTGGAGCGTGAAGCCCAGCGCCGCCTGGCCGATGTCGCGACCGCCCAGGCCCGTGCCACGGCTCGCATGGTGGCGGGGATGCCTCCGGCCGGACTGGGCGCACTGTGGATGATCGATCGCCCGGCCGCGCTGCTGCTGGTGAAGTCTCCACTCGGTTGGTGTGCGATCGCGGCTTCCGCCGCGCTGACGCTCGCTGGGTTTCTGGTGATACGACGGCTGGCGGCAGTCGCGTCGTGACCGCGCTGGCGTTGCTGGTGGCAGCCGCGGCTTGCGCCGAGGAGGCGTGGCGGGCGTGGGGGCGGGACCGCGCGATCAACGGCCGTGAACTGCGCACGGGTTTTGACCGGCTACGGACATTGGCGGCACTTGGCCGCCTGACCGGGAGGCTCGCGGCCGTGTTGCCTGAGCCGCCGATGGAACGCGAACGCCTCTGTGAGCGAGCGGGCAGTCCGCCGGACGTCGGGGACGCGGTGCTGCGGGAGGCGAGGGCCGGATCGACGCTGGCGTTTGCGCTGCTCGGCGGCGTCGCGGTTGCGCTTCTCAGTTCGGTCCTGGGGTTGGCGGCTTTCGCCGCCTGCGTCGGCTTCGGCTGGCTGTATCCCGACCTCTGGATGCGAAGCGCCGCGGGCCGCCGGTCGCAGCAGATCGAGAGCCAGGCGCCGCTCGCGCTCGACCTGATCGCGGCAACCGTCTCGGCCGGCGTGGGACTCGACCACGCGCTGGCGGCCGCGGCCGACGCGAGCTCTGGCCCGCTGCGCGCAGAGCTGGAGCGGGTCGGTGCGAATCTCGCGCTGGGCCGGCGTCGGGGTGACGAGCTGCGCGATCTCGCGGAGCGGACCGGATCACCATCGCTGATCCGCCTGGCTGCGGCGCTTCGTGTCAGCGACCGGCTGGGCGTTCCGCTGTCAGACGGCCTGCGCCGCCAGGCGCGGCGAGCTCGTGCCGAGCGGGCGCTGCGGGTTCAGGAGCGGGCGGCGATCGCCGCCCCGAGGATGCTGCTGGTCGTCGTCCTGATGCTCGTCCCGGCCGCCCTGCTGCCGGTGATCTCCGCGCTTGCGCTGACCGCGCTCGGATCGGCTGGAGGGTTGGGTCTGTGACGGCGATGGAGCATGATCGTGACTCGATCGTCACCGCCTGTGACCGTGTCGCAACGCTCAAGTCCGTAGCGTCCCCTGCGTGGAACGGGCTCAGGCGACGGTCGAGTACGCGGCGCTGGTCGTGGTGGCGCTCGTCGCGGCATGTCTGCTGGTGCGGTTCGCGACGCCGGCGGAGCGAATTGCAATCGACATCGCCCACGCCGTGACCGCCCGCCCTCGACACCACAGAGCTTACCCAGCCCGGAGTTCCGTCCGGCGAACACACCGCCCGGCGTCCCATCCATGCCTCTGTCCGCTCAATTCCCCCTGGCATCCGTCGATGGAGTTAGACAGTCGCCGAGATTCGGCTGGCTGACCCGAACCGTTTCTGATGCAGTCCCGCTCACAGATCCATATCCAGCCCGCCGCGCGCGTTTGCCCGCGGACGGTCGGTGCTGGGCGAGGCGGGTAAATGCCCAAATCGTTCGTGATCCCGCGCCTCCGACACCCGACGACCAACCGTCTCGGCATCGCGCTGCTCGCCGTGGGATTCGCGATCGCCTACTTCATCATCTCCC